>OMZR01000198.1 GCA_900315575.1 uncultured Veillonellaceae bacterium | reverse complement strand
GTCTTCGTCGTGCACAGCTTCGCGGAGGATCTCGGGATTCTCGACGACTTCCTGCTTGATGGCATTCGTGAACAGGCGGCGCTTCATATGCGCATCGCCCAGGAGATACGTGTCCGACAGCGGCACGATGTCCGCCTGGTAGTCCATCGTACTCAGCGAGAAATCGTCGTCGTCCTCTTCGAAAGGCTCGGGATGATGCACGTCGTAGTGAAGCACGCGGCAGACGAGCCGCCACGCAAGCATCATCAAAAAGCCTGCGACCGGCAGCAGCAATACAAAGACGCTCTCGACCACGGCCTGCTGGCGCGTGCGGAACCGGCTCGCGAGCAGAAACCAGAGCGCAGTGATGATGATATGAACGATGAGGAGCATCATGAATGGCACCATTCAGACCACCGCCCTTCCTTCGTCGGTCTCGACGCCTGCCCGCGCGAGGCGTTCGCGCACGAGGCCGAGCGTGTCGCCAGCGACATCCGGGAGCAAGAGCGCGATGCCGCCCTCGTACTCGCCCGCAAAGTCCTCGGCGCGAATGCAGTGTGCGAGCTTCTCGTCGAGCTCGTGCACCGTCATGCCCTGGAGCTCGACCGGCAGCAGCGCAGCCGGATTGTCCTTCGTGATGCGGCGGCGTTCCGAAAGCTCATTGAGGACTTTCTGGAACTCCGTGCCCTTGAGAATGCGCGTGCCCGGCAGATAGCGCTTTTCAGCCGCTTCCTGCTCGAAGCGGTAGGCGCGGCCGAGCGAAGCCGCGACGAGGCGCGCAGTCAGCGACAAAAGGTTCTGCTCGTAGTAGCTCCACTGCGTGAAATCGAGGCCGTAGATCTCGATGACGGCGATGACCTTTTCTTCAAAGACAACGGGGGCCGCGAGGTCGGGCACATCGTCTTGGAGGGCACGGTTCGCAAAGACGCGCTGCGTGCGGAAGATGTCCATGAGGTAGGGATGATCCTCGACATGCAGCGAATGCGGACGGGCGGCTGCGAGCTCGCCCATGCGGACTTTCTGGCGCAGGTAATAGCCGCCGCTGCTGACGGTATAGACGGCGACATCTGCGACACCGAGGACTTCGGCCGTCACGGCCGCCGTCTGCGTGAAGAGGTTTTCCTCCTCGACGCTGTCGAGCCGGCGCACGATATGGTAGACGCGGCCGATGCTGTCATCCGCATTGACGATCTGGCGATAGAGCTTGTCCTTGACGCGGACGCTCTCCTGATAGACTTTTTTGAGGAACGACTGGCGCTCCTTTGCCTGCCGCTCTTTCCAGGCATTCGCCGCGCGCTCGTAGTCGGCGCGGTCGGCAAAATAGCCTGTCAGCACGCCGACGAAGAGGTACGAGATGAAATGCAGCAGCTCGATCGGGTTGTAGAGCAATGCAACGGCATCCGCACCATGCATCATGAGGCAGGTGACGAGGATGGCGAGCGCGGCAACCACGGAAAGCATGGCCTGCCGCTTGCCGTAAAGCAGGCCGAACGTCCCGATATAGACATAGTTGAAATCGACGCCGATCAGATGATTAACGGGCGAGCCCTGCTGGAGCGCCGCAACGCCCGCCATGATGAGCGCGCCAACGGCATTCTCGACATAGGGGATAGCACGGTTCCAAAGCTTTTTGAGGCGGCCGCGCCGCGACTCGGCTGAGGCTGCCTTTTCCGCCGCCTCGCGCCGGTCGAGGAACGACTGCACCGACGTGCGGATGCCTTCGCGGAGATCGCCGCGCGGCTGCCAGCCGAGGTCGCTATAGGCGATCGCACAATCGAGAAATGGATGACCGAACGACAGCGCCGCCTCGGCCGCGCGTCCCTGTGCGGCAACGGGGAGCTTCGTCCCCGCTGGCAGCAGTTCGCGCACCTCGCCCGTGAAGCTGTCAAAGCCATAGCCCTGCCCGCTGCCGAGGTGCAGGAAGTCCCTCGAAAAATCGCGCTCGACAGCACGCCAGACACCATACGCCGCATCGCGGGCAGAGAGGAATTCCTGTGCGCTATGGACGCGGACAGCGGCCTCCGCTCCATCCGCTCCATCGACCGCCGCCGCGAGGAATGCGCCAAAAAAGCCGTCCCCGTCCGTCAGTCCTTCGCCCCAGAGTTCTGGCAGGCGCACGATCGTGACCGGCAGATGTTCTTCCCGTTTCCACGATAGCGCCAGCGTCTCGAGACGTGCATGGCGTCTTCCCATGTCCGTCTCCGGCACAGGCTTCGCCTGCTCGTTTGCTGGTGCTTTGCCAGAAAAAACATCCGCACTGCCGAAGAGAAAGATGTGCTGGAGATGCTGCTGTCCTTTCGCGAGCGCCAGCAGGCGCTCGAGCCGCGCGACGGCAGCTGGATCGCCACTGTCGAGCGGTGCCGCGAGGACATCCGCATCTTCCAACGCGAAGACGTCCTCGGCTTCCTCCGTCATGAGGTCGCTTGCATACCGCCTGGCACCAGCATGCGCTGCGCCTTTCCCGAGGGTGCAGACCTGCCAATCCTCTTTTGCAAAGCAAGCAGAAAGCGATGCTGCGAGAACATCCGGCACATCGGCCAGCAAGAGCTGGCTCCGCTGCTTCTTGCGTGTTTCGCGATCCTTCATACTACCCCAGTCCCATCCTTATGCCCTGATTCATCGTTTCCCATCGATGTTAATACCTTACTCAAACTTCGCAGGTGCAAAACACTCACAAAGCCTTGTAAAATCTAGATTCATGGCTAAATAAATAGCATGAGTCACACCAGTTTGGTATAATTA
>OMZR01000191.1 GCA_900315575.1 uncultured Veillonellaceae bacterium | reverse complement strand
GAGCGCGGGGCTGCCCGTGCTGGCATACCGCCCGGCACCCGTGCAGGTCTCGGGGCTCGGCTACATGTTCCCGACCGGGCTCTCGGCCGTCGACTGGTTCCTGACAGACGAGCAGGCCGATGGCGCGGCGCAGATGCCTGTCTGGGACGCGTTTCACGAGCAGCCCGTGATTCTTTCGAGCCAGTTCTGCTATACGGGGCGCAGCGACCTCGCTGCTTCCATGGGTGCGCCGTGTGAGAAAACGGGCGTCATCACGTTCGGCGTTTTCGGCCGCTATCAGAAGATCACGGATGCGATGGCAGAGGCGTGGGGCGCGGTTCTCGCGGCTGTGCCGCAGAGCCGCCTGCTCGTCAAGGGGGCGTTCTTCCATACGCCGGAAGGAAAACTTGCGGCGATCGACCGGTTCGAGCGCTGCGGCATCAGCCCGTCGTGCCTGCTGCTCGAAGATGAATCCGAGGACTACATGGAATGCTTGCGCGACCGCGTCGACGTGCTGCTCGACACGTATCCCTATCCGGGTGGCGGCATCACCTGCGACGCGCTCTACATGGGCGTGCCCGTCGTCTCGCTCTGCGGAGAGCGGCGCGATACGCGCTTCGGTCTCTCGATTCTCGCGGCAGCGGGGCTCGGCGAGCTCGCTTGCGCCACGCGCGAGGCCTATGTCGCGCGCGCCGTCGCGCTCGCAGGCGACCGGAAGCTCCTGGACGTGCTGCATCGAAACCTGCGCACGATGATGATGCAGTCGCCGCTCATGGACACGCGGCGCTATGTGGCGGAGATCGAGCAGGCGTACCGCCAGATGCTCGAGGAAAAAGGGGAGGAACATGTGAATGGCCATGACGATTGACGAGATCGACGAGTGCCTCGTCCCTGCGACGGAACTGCTCGACACGTCACCGCGCGAGGCGCTCGACCGCCTCAATGCGATCGTGCAGCGCGAGCATTTCGCACCCGAAGACATGTGGCGCATCTGGCAGTGCTACAGCCTGATCTGGTACCGGCTCTTTGACCGGAAGAAGAGCCGCGCCTACGCGTGGCAGGCGCTGACGCATCCGGGCGGGCAGCCGCGCGTCGTCCAGCAGATCGAGTACAGCGACTACTTGTTCTTCCAGCATTATTTCGACGATGTCAGTGATGACGAGCGCCGCGCGCTTGAGATGCAGTATGACAAGTTTTCCGAGGCCAGCGAGAAATTTCCGCATCCGCTTTCGCGCCACCAGCACAAGAAGCTTCGCATCGGCTACCTCGCGCGGGAATTCTGCGACGGCGTGCTGATGTATTTTTCCGCCCAGCTGCTGCTCGCGTACCATCGGGACGCGTTCGAGGTCTATATCTACCAGCTCAGCGAGGAGCATGATCTCTTCACGGATCAGCTCGGGCAGCGCGTGACGCAGCTGCGCATGTTCCCGCGCAATGTCGATTACAAGGATGTCGCGCAGGCCATCTGGGACGACGAGATCGACATCCTGTTCGACCTCGAGGTGCATGGCGCGGGCGGCCGCTCGATGGTCGTCATGTGCTACGAGCCGGCGCCCGTGCAGGTCGCGGGCATCGGCTACATGTCGTCGTCGGGCACGAAGGCCGTCGATTACTTCCTCGGCGACCCGTACTGCGATCCGCCCGGCCTCCACGACGAGGACTTCGCCGAGACGATCCTGCGCCTGCCGAAGACGCATTTCTGCTACACGCCATCGACGCGCGCGTTGCGGGCCCGCCACGACTACCATGTGCACAGCCCGGTCGTCTTCGGCAGCTTCAACAATTTTTCGAAGCTCACGGACCGCATCCTGCGCCTCTGGCTGCGCATCGTGCGCGCCGTGCCTGGCAGTCGCCTGCTGCTCAAGAACAGCTCGGAAAAGCTTAATGCTCTGCGCATGACGCGGCGGCGGTTGCTGCATTTCGGTTTCCACCCCGAGGAATTCGTGCTCGAGAGCAGCACGGCAGAATACCTTTCGCGCTATCAGGACGTGGACATCGCGCTCGACACGTACCCATATCCGGGCGGCGGCACGACGTGTGACGCGCTCTATATGGGCGTGCCCGTCATCACGCGCTATGGGCGGCGGCACGGCACGCGCTTCGGCTACAGCCTGCTCGAGAACATCGGTCTCGGCGAGCTTGCCTGCAAAGACGACGAGGAATACGTGGCCAAAGCCATCGCGCTTGCGAACGATCCCGAGCTGCTCGCCGCGCTTCACGTGCAGATCCCGAAGATGTTTCAGGCGTCGCCGGTCATGGATGCCGCCTCTTATGTGCGGGACGTTGAGACGGCGTATCGGGACATCTTCGCGCGCTGGGTGCAGTCGCAGGCAGGAAATGGCGCGGGCGCGTCGTATTAATAAAGTATCGGAATGATCGAAATTTCATCTGGAAAAGGAGTCATCGACATGGGGAAAGCAAGCAGAAAAATGAACAAGCGCCGTCAGCAGCAGGCAGCCGCCGCCAGCCGCCAGGCCGCGCATCAGCAGGGTGTGGAGCTTGACACGCTGTTCGAGCAGGGCGAGTACGCCGAGGTCATCAACACGCTCGCCGAGATCGTGAAAGCGGGACAGCAGACGCCGGAAGAGCTCTACAAGGGCGCATACAGCTATTTCATGCTCGGCGACTACACGCGCGCGGCCGGCCTCGTGACGGCCGTCCTCGATGCCGCGCCCTCGCATGTCGCGGCCCGCATCCTGCTCGCGCGCATCTGCATCCTCGAAGACCGCATCGATGACGGCCTTGCGATCTTCGACTTCATCTTCGAGCATGACGAGGCCGTCCTGACGGATGAGCAGCGCGAGGACGCCGAAGACATTCTCGATTATTATGCGCGCTCCGAGGGCGACCGCCTCGCGAAAGACTTCCCGCATGTCGCAGCGTTCCTCGGCCTCGAGGGCGCGGCAGAAGCTTCGCCCGCAGTTGTGGCCGCGCCAGAAGCGCCCGCTGTCCAGGCAGTTCCTGTGCAGCCGGCTCCGGTTGTGCAGGCAGCACCCGCACCCGTCGCCGCAGCCGCTCCCGCATCGGCGG
>OMZR01000187.1 GCA_900315575.1 uncultured Veillonellaceae bacterium | reverse complement strand
TCCTTGAGATATTCGTGCACATGCGGGCCGTCCGTATAATATTTGCGGCCATCGCCCGTCACGTCATCCTCGAACGCGCCCTTGCTGATGAGGTTCACGACATCGAAGCGGAAGCCTTCGACGCCGCGCGCCTTCCAGAAGCGCAGCACGTTCTTGAGTTCCTCGCGCACGGCGGGATTCTTCCAGTTCAGATCGGCCTGCGTGACGTCGAAGAGATGGAGATACGACTTTCCAAGCTCCGGCACATACTGCCACGCTGAGCCGCCGAATTTCGACTGCCAGTTCGTAATCGGCGCGTCCTTGCCGCCGTCGCGGAAGATGTAGTAGTCCTGATATTTCTGGTCGCCTGCGAGCGCCCGCTGGAACCACTTGTGCTCCGTTGACGTATGGTTGAACACCATGTCGAGCATGAGGCCCATGCCGCGCGCTTTCGCCTCGCGGACGAGCGTATCAAAATCGTCCATCGTGCCAAAGCGCGGATCGATGGCGCAGTAATCGGCAACATCATAGCCATTGTCGCGCTGCGGCGAAGGGTAGACTGGCGTCAGCCAGAGATAGCGCACGCCGAGGTCTGCGAGATAATCGAGCCGCTGCGTGATGCCCGCAAGGTCTCCCCATCCATCGCCATTCGTGTCCTGAAACGACTTCGGATAAATCTGATAGACGACTTCGTCATGGAATGACATGTTGGTGTTCCTTTCTGTTTGGAAATCATGTTTTTTAGCCTCCCTCACAGAGGGAGGGGGACCGCGAAGCGGTGGTGGGTGTGGCGAAGGTAGGGCGTGAGTTTATGATGGATTGTGCAGTCGAAGGAAACGCCTAAGTTCTGCCTTCGCCAATACAATCGTGCGATATCAACTTAACCTACCTTCGACACACCTTCAGTCAGCTTCGCTGACAGCTCCCTCGGGGAGGGAGCCAGAGTGCGATTGACTTTCTTCTAAACTCTCCATAGCGGCACGGTGCGCAACAATATCTTTTCCCGCCATGACCGTTCCGCCCGTCGGGAAAGCAAACTCCGCCTGCCCGCCCGGATTCGTCACGACGCAGATGACCGTATCTGGATGCCCTGCTTTCTTGATTTTATCACGATCAAAACGCAATAGGGGTTCGCCTTTCGAAACATGATCCCCCTGCTTGACAAAGTACGTAAATCCCTCGCCGCCCATCGCGACGGTATCGAGGCCGACGTGGAGCAGGAGCTCCGTGCCATCGTCGAGCGTCAGGCCGATGGCATGGCGCGATTCCTCCATGAGGACAGTCACCGTCGCATCGGCCGGAGCGACGACGACGTTGCTCGTCGGACGAATGGCGAATCCGTCGCCGACCATGCCAGCCGAAAACACGCCATCATTGAGCGATACGAGCGTGACGACCTCGCCATCGACATAGGCCGCAAGCTCTTTCACGGGCTCTGCTGTTGCCGTGACGACCGGCGCGAGGTCTTCTTTTTCCTCCGCCTCCGTGACAGTATCGTCCACCTTGTCAACGCCGCGGCGCTTGCCGACGATGGTCGTAAGCAGGAACGGAACCGCGATGGCGATGAGCATCGAGAGCGCGAACGTCGGCATGTACTGCGGCTGGATGGACAGGATGCCCGGGATGCCGCCGACGCCGATGGCATTCGCCGTCGTGCCCGTCGAGACGCAGAGGATGGCGGCGAGCGCCGAGCCCGTCATGCCGCAGATGAACGGGAAGAAATATTTCAGATTGACACCGAACATGGCCGGTTCCGTGACGCCGAGATAGCACGAGATGCAGGCTGGGACATTGATTTCCTGCGCGGCCGTGTTTTTGCGCTGGAGGTAGATCATGGCGAGGACGGCCGAGCCCTGCGCGATGTTCGAGAGCGCGATCATCGGCCAGAGCATCGTGCCGTGGTAGTCGGCGATGAGCTGGAGGTCGATGGCATTCGTCATGTGATGGAGGCCCGTGATGACGAGCGGTGCATAGATAAAGCCGAAGACCGCCGCGAACACGGCCTGGAACGAGCCCGTGATGCCCGTGAAGACGACGGATGACACGGCCGAACCGATCTTCCAGCCAATCGGGCCGAGCACGAAGTGCGCTGCGATGACAGCGAGCAAGAGCGAGCAGAACGGCACGACGATCATCGAGACGACCTGCGGCGTGATGCGGCGGAAGAATTTTTCAAGATACGCGAGCGTGAACGCCGCAAGGATGGCCGGGATGACCTGCGCCTGATAGCCGATCATCTGCACCGTGAACGAACCGAAATCCCAGACCGGAATCTTGTCGACCGGCGTCGTCGCGACAGCATAAGCGTTCAGCAGCTGGCCCGAGACGAGTGTCAGGCCGAGCACGATGCCGAGCATCTGCGTCGTGCCCATCTTTTTCGTAACCGACCAGCAGATGCCGACCGGCAGCATGTGGAACACGGCCTCGCCGATGAGCCAGAGGAACTTGTCCATGCCTGCCCAGAACTGGCTGATCTCGACGAGCGTCTTCGTTCCGTCCTCGAAAAGATAGAGCGCGTCGATGCAGTTGCGGAAACCGAGAATGAGGCCGCCGACGATGATGGCCGGGATGATCGGCGCGAAAATCTCCGCGATGACGGCGACGGCACGCTGGAGCACGTTCTGGTTCGATTTCGCGGCCGCCTTGACCGCATCCTTCGACACGCCCTCGATGCCTGCGACCGCCGTGAAATCATTGTAGAACACCGCGACATCGTTGCCGATGATGACCTGGAACTGGCCGGCCTGCGTGAAGCTGCCCTTGACGACCTTCATCGCCTCGATGCCCTTGATGTCTGCTTTCGCAGGATCGCCGAGCACGAAGCGCATGCGCGTCATGCAGTGCGAGACCGCGGCGATATTCCCCTTGCCGCCGACGAGCCGCAAAAGCTCCTCCGCGTCTTTCGTGTACTTTCCCATGAGTTCTGTTCCCCCTGTGTAATGTATGAATTCAACCTTGTCTGAACATCTTTGATGGTTCTAGGATAGCATACTTGTTTATACAAGTCAACGCTTTTTCTACGATTTTCTTATTGTTTTTATTGTTCTACAAAAGCAAAAACTTGACTTCGACGCCATATTCGCTAAAATAAGATGGTAAAGATGTGTGAACAAGCAAGAATACAGGAAGTGATCCGATTGCCACATGCAAAATTCGATACCATCTACCGCGACCTGCGCGAGAAAGTCGAAGATGGCGAGTACCCGTTCCA
>OMZR01000042.1 GCA_900315575.1 uncultured Veillonellaceae bacterium | reverse complement strand
AGCATCGCATGGCGTCCTCCTCGAGCTCTGCCAGCGCGACTGAAAAAACTCTCCCGCGACTTGCATTTTTTGCAAGAATCGTGCAAAATAAGGAGCGTATCCAACCAATAGGAGGGTAAACATGGCAACCGTTCAGGAAAAAATTGAACAGATGAACGCCAAGAAAGAGCACATCCGCCAGGCGGGCGGCCAGAAGCGCATCGACAAGCAGCATGCGAAGGGCAAGTACACGGCCCGCGAGCGTCTCGAGAAGCTCTTTGATGAAGGCACGTTCGTCGAACTCGATATGTTCATGAAGCATCGCTGCACGAACTTCGGCATGGAGAAACAGGATCTCCCGGCCGACGGCGTTGTCACGGGCTACGGCACGGTCGACGGCCGCCTCGTCTATGCATTCGCTCAGGACTTCACGGTCTCGGGCGGTGCCCTCGGCGAGAAGCACGCGCACAAGATCTGGAAGGTCCAGGACCTCGCGATGAAGATGGGCGCACCGTGCATCGGCATCAACGATTCGGGCGGCGCCCGCATTCAGGAAGCCGTTGACGCGCTCTCCGGCTATGCCGGCATCTTCTACCGCAACACGGCGGCTTCGGGCGTCGTGCCGCAGATCTCCGTCATCATGGGACCGTGCGCTGGCGGCGCTGTCTACAGCCCGGCACTGACGGACTTCATCTTCATGGTGAAGGGCACGAGCCAGATGTTCATCACGGGCCCGGCTGTCATCAAGTCCGTCACGGCGGAGGAAGTCACGGCGGAGGAACTCGGCGGCGCTGTCACGCACAACGCCGTTTCCGGCAACGCGCACTTCGCTTGCGAGGATGAAGATGACTGCATTGCGAAGATCCGCGAGCTGCTTTCCTTCCTCCCGAGCAACAACATGGAAGACGCTCCGGCCGTCGATCCGACGGACGATCCTGACCGTCAGGACGAGAGCCTCAACACGGTCATCCCGGACAACCCGAATGCGCCGTATGACATGAAGGACGTCATCCGCGGCATCGTTGACAACGGCGAGTTCTTCGAAGTGCAGGAGATGTTCGCGCAGAACGTCATCATCGGCTATGCGCGCATGGACGGCCGCGTCGTCGGCATCGTCGCGAACCAGCCGAATGTCATGGCTGGCTGCCTCGATGTCAATGCCTCCGACAAGGCGGCACGCTTCGTCCGTTTCTGCGATGCGTTCAACATTCCGCTGCTGACGCTCGTCGATGTCCCGGGCTTCCTGCCGGGCGTCGATCAGGAGCACAACGGCATCATCCGCCACGGCGCGAAGATGCTCTATGCTTACAGCGAGGCGACGGTGCCCAAGGTCACGGTCATCACGCGCAAGGCATACGGCGGTTCCTACATCGCTATGTGCTGCCGCGAGCTCGGCGCTGACCAGGTCATGGCCTGGCCGACGGCTGAGATCGCTGTCATGGGCCCGGCTGGTGCAGCAAACAAGGAAGAGCCGGAAGCCAAGGCGCAGAAGACGCAGGACTACATCGACGAATTTGCAACCCCGTATGTCGCAGCAGAACGCGGCTATGTCGACATGGTTATCGAGCCGAAAGAGACGCGTCCGCTCGTCATCACGGCGTTCAACGCCCTTGCGAGCAAGCGCGAAGTCGGCCCGGCCAAGAAGCATGCCAATATTCCATTGTAATCTGGAATCGGGGGAACACCTATGAAGATCAATGCAAAAGACGTCTCGCCTGAGGTCGTGGCTGCCATCTCGGCTGCGGTCCAGATGATGACGGGGAACAAGGTCGTCGCCGTGCGCATCCATCGCACGAGCAATGCTTGGAACCTGGCTGCCCGTGGCGGCAAGCGCTGAGAATCAAAGCTGAGAAACTGGAGGAATTTTCAAATGAAAAAGTTCAACATCACGGTCAATGGCACCGCTTATGAAGTCGAAGTCGAAGAAGTGAAGGCAGCAGCTGCTGCTCCGAAGGCTGCACCGAAAGCGGCTCCGGCTCCGAAAGCAGCTCCGGCTCCGAAGGCTGCTCCTGCAAAGGCAGCTGTCGCAGCAGGCGCTGGCGAGCATTCCATCGACGCTCCGATGCCGGGCAAGATCGTGAAGCTCGTCGCTTCCGAAGGCCAGGCTGTCAAGGCTGGCGATGTCCTGCTCATCCTCGAAGCTATGAAGATGCAGAACGAGATCACGGCAGATGCTGATGGCACGGTCAAGACGTTCAACGTCGCTGCCGGCCAGAGCGTCAAAGTGCATGACTCCCTCGTCATCCTCGGCTGATTCTCTGTTTCACTAAGGAAACGGGCCCCCTTCCTCATTGAAGAAGGGGGCTTTTTGGTGTATGATAAGTTGTAAACAAGAGAATTTTGTGAGGGGGAGCATAGAGATGTATCATGTCCAGCTGCATTTCTGGATCCGCGGCATTGACGAGAGTGTCGTGCGCGTCTGGAAGAAGATGGAGGCGTTGCCGCGCTTTGAGCATGTCTTCCATCTGTTTTCCCGTTCCATGCGCCTGCCGGCGGGGAGGAATCAGATCGTCTTCCTTGATGACAAGGCGCCGCTCCAGATGCAGATGCTGCGCCAGGACATCGGCCCCGAGGGAAAGATCATTGTCTGCTGTGACGAGCCGGGCTCGATCCCGGCAGACGACCTCGCCTGCGTCGATGATGTCTGGCCGAGTGCGACGCTCGGAGAACTCGCGGAGTTCCGTTTCCGCAGGCTCCAGGAGCGCCTCAAGGCCGAGAAGGATGCCTGGCTCACGGAGACATATCTCGAGCAGACGATCAACACGCTGCCGGACATGATCTGGTTCAAGGATCTCCAGGGGCTCCATCTCCATGTCAACGATGCGTTCTGCACGGCCGTCAACAAGCCGCGCTCGGACATCGAGGGGCATGACCATTACTACATCTGGGGCATCCCGCGTGCTGTCTACGAGCGCAGCGACTACGTCTGCGTCGAGACAGAGGACGATGTCATCAAGGCGCGCAAGACGTGCCTGTTCGACGAGCAAGTCATGAGCGCGCAGGGCCTCCAGAAGCTCAAGACGTACAAGACGCCGATTTTTGACGAGGACGGCAAGACGATCATCGGCACGGTCGGCATCGCGCGCGATGTGACGCAGGAAAACGAGTACAAGGACACGATTCAGCGCCTCTCGCGCGAGGACAAGCTCACAGGGCTCGCGAACCGTGATTATTTCCATCACTTCGTTGAAACGGAATGCAAGGACGAGGCGCTGACACTCGTCTCCATCGACCTCGAGCATTTTCGCGAGGTCAACGAGAAATACGGACATGAGCTCGGCGATGCCGTGCTGAAGATTGCAGCGGAAGAGCTCGGCGATGTTTTCCCAAACGACCTCAAAGTCCGCATGGGCGGCGACGAGTTCGGTGTGCTGCTCAGGGGCGTACATCCAGCGGAAGAGGTGCGGCTGGATGTAGAAAAATTCCAAAAGCAGCTGCAGGAAATGTACGCGATGGACGAGCGCATGAAGCGCGTGCAAGCCAATGCCGGTGTCGCGCAATGCAAAGCAGGAACGCCGCTTGACAAGCTGATTTTCCATGGCAGCGCCGCGCGTGCCGAAGCGACGAAACAGGGGGATGGCACCTGCTATGTCGCTTCGGAGATCGATGAGGCGGATTCCATGGATGATTGAAAAATCTGCCGAATGCGGGTATAATGAAAACGAAGAAAGCAAAGAAAACGATAGGGGGAATTCCAATGTTCCGTACCATTCCTTTCAACTTCAAGAACAATGCCCAGGAGAAGAGCCGTGACGTGCTCGACCGTTTCTGGGACTTCGCGATGGAGCAGGCGCACAATCCCGTGGGCCGTGCCGCGAGCGTCATCTTCCCGTTCCGCGTCGATGCGATCGAGACGGATGACCGCTATGAGCTCTTCGCCGAGCTTCCAGGCTTCACGAAGAACGACATCACGGTCGCCTATGAAGAGGATGCGCGTCTGACAATCCGTGCCGAGCGCCCGGAGCCGGAAGAAGAGAGCGTCCGCTACATCTGCCGTGAGCGCCGCACGGGCACGTTCGAGCGCTCGTTCGAGATCGACGGCATCGACAAGGAAGGCGTGAGCGTTTCGTTCGAGAACGGCGTGCTTCATGTCGTTCTGCCGAAGATTCACGATGACGCGAACAAGACGGTTTTCGATATCAAGTGAGAAAAATGAGATTTTCGTGGCAGAAGTTGGCGCTTCTGCCACATTTTTTTTGCAAAAGCAGGATTTTTCGCGCAGGCAGGGAATATAAAACAATAGCCAAAAAAGTTGTTGCGTAGTTCACACAATCGCATAAACGCAATCACATGGAGGAGGGGTTCCCAATGATGGATGATAGAGACTGGGCGGAATTCAAGAAAAAACTCAAGGCGAAGACGGAGATTGACCTCGACCTGTACAAGGAGCCGCAGATGAAGCGGCGGATCGGCAACCTTGTGACGCGCGGAAAGTTCCCAGGGTATACGGCGTATTTCGATCACGTTTCGCAGGACAAGGACGATTTCGCGGCGTTCATCGAATACCTGACGATCAACGTTTCCGAATTCTTCCGCACGCCGGAGAAATTTGGCAAGCTCGAGACGGATGTCATTCCAGACCTTTTGAAACGTTCGCCTCACCTCAACATCTGGAGCGCGGGCTGCTCGATCGGTGCGGAGCCATATTCGCTGGCGATCATTCTCAAGGAGCTGACACCGGGCGTGAAGCACCGTATCCTCGCTTCCGATCTCGACATCGAGATTCTCGCGAAGGCGAAGGCGGGCATCTACAATGAGAACGAGCTCAAGAGCATGACGCCGGAGCGCCGCGCGCGCTATTTCGACCGCGTCGAGGGCGGCAAGTTCGCCGTCAAGGACGAGATCAAGCGCGTCATCGAGTTCAAGCGCCACAATCTTTTGAAAGACCCGTTCGAGTCGGGCTTTGACCTGATCCTCTGCCGCAACGTCGTCATCTACTTCACGGAGGAAGCAAAAGACCAGCTCTATGCGAACTTCTTCAAGGCGCTGAAGCCGGGCGGCATCCTCTTCGTCGGCGCGACGGAAGCCATCCTGAATTTCCGCAAGCTCGGCTATACGAGCTTCCAGCCGTTCTTCTATCAGAAGCCGCTGAACTGACCGTTGAAATCATCGTGAAATAAACGTTTGTGACAGGAGCTGTCCGCTATGTCCGTGATGTATGCAAATGCCGAGATCGAGACGATGCCGCGCGAGCGGCTCGAGGAGCTGCAGCTCGAGCGCCTGCAGAAAGCCGTAAAATGGGCGGCGGAGAAGAGCGCGTTCTATCAGCAGAAGTTCGATGCGGCCGGCGTGACGCCAGATGACATCCAGACGCTCGCCGACATCCGGAAGCTGCCATTCGTCACGAGTCTCGAGCTTCATCAGGCGTCTGCGATGGATCGTCTGACAATGCCGATGAGCAGCGTGTTGCGCGTGAGCTACCAGAAAGAGATGGGGCGTGAAATGCTCTCGCTCTACAGCAATGGCGATATCGCGCACAATGTCGAGATGATGGCGCGGGCGCTCGTCGCAGGCGGCGTCAACAAGACATCGACGGTCGGCGTACAGGGCGATATGTCGGACAGCCGCCTGCAGGACGTGCAGTATGCGCTCGAATTCCTCGGCGCGACGGCCGTGACGCTCGGCACGGATTACCAGCACTGGCTCCGTCTCTTTGACCTCGTCAGCATGGATGCCGTTGTCAGCACGCCGCAGCTCATCATGCAGTTGCTGATCCAGATGCAGGCAGCGGGACGCGAGCTTTCGGATACGCCGGTCAAGCGTTTCTTCTGCCTCAATGATACGGGCTTGCAGAACCTCTTGCAGCGCCATGTCGTCGAGCGGGCGAAAGCGACGCTGTTCAACTTTTATTCGGCGCCTGGGCTTGGCATGGCGGCCGTGCTCTATCAGTGCGAAGCGCAGCAGGGACAGCATGTGCAGGAGGATTTCTGGTATCCGGAAATCGTGGCTTTCGGGCAGTCGGAGCCCGTCAGCGACGACAATGCAATGGGCGAGCTCGTGCTGACGTCGCTTGTGGCCGAGGCATTGCCACTGATCCGCTATCGGACGGGGCAGGCCGTGAGCCTCCGGCGCGAACCGTGTTCGTGCGGCCGCACGTTCGTGCGCGTTTCAACGCCGTACACATCGCCCATCATGTAAATCCGGCAAAATCAAATCAACGAATACCGCCATTCGGCAAGGAGGAGCATTTCATGCGTTTTCTTCATACCGCCGACTGGCATCTGGGAAAGCTCTTCGGGCAGCGCTATATGACAAGCGACCAGCGCTATGTGCTCGAAGAGCTTCTTTCGCTTGTCAAAGAAGCGAAAGTGGATGCCGTCGTTATCGCAGGAGATATCTATGATCGCGGCGTTCCGCCCGCAGAAGCCGTCGACCTCATGAGCGAGGTGCTGGCACGCCTCAGCGAGAGGAAGGTTTCCGTACTCTATATTGCGGGCAATCATGACAGCGCGAGCCGCATCGACTTCGGCCGCAGCGTCATGGAGCGGAGCGGCGTTTATCTGCGTGGCCGCATCGCAAAAGGAGCAGAGCCCGTTGTGCTTGAAGATGACGCTGGCCCCGTCTATTTCTCTCTGATTCCCTTTGCTGCACCGCTGGACGTGCGTGATGCCTTTGGCATCGAAGCGTCCATTTCGTATGATGAAGCTATGGAGGCCGTCGTAGCAGATGCGCGAAGCCGCATTCCTGCAGGTGTTCGTTCCGTCGCCATCGCCCATGCCTTCCTTGCGGGCGGCAGGAGCTCGGAATCCGAGCGGCCGCTTTCCGTCGGCGGCTCCGACCAGGTACGCCCCGTACATTTCAAGGACTACAGCTATACGGCACTCGGCCATCTGCATGGCCCGCAGCGCGCAGGCGCTGAAAATATCCGCTACAGCGGCTCGCTCCTGAAGTATTCCTTCGATGAGGCAAAGCAGCAGAAAGGTGCCATCGTCGTCGATCTCGCAGCGGATGGCACGGTCGCGCAGGAATTCGTTCCGCTCGCGCCGCGCCATGATGTGCGCATCGTGACGGGCACGCTCGACGAACTCCGGACGGATGGCTTTGACCCGCTGCCGCATGATGATTACGTGCGCGTCGACCTCCTTGACAAGGACACGATCCTTAATGCCTATGACAAGCTGCAGGCCATCTATCCGAACCTCTTCGCGCTGACGCGGCCGAACTGGAAGGCGAAGAGCGCTGACGAGCTCGCCGCGCCCTCCCAGGCACAGCAGAAGGAAAGGTCGGCGCTCACGCTGTTCAGCGATTTCTTCCGTGATGCAACAGAGGGAGACGAGCTCAGCGACGAGCAGCGCCAGGTGGTCGCAGAATGTTTGGATGAAATGGAATGCGAGAGGAGGGAGCAGCCATGAAGCTTCATCGATTGGTCATGCAGGCATTCGGCCCGTATCGGGAGCGCGTCGAACTGGACTTCGACAAGGGACTGGCAGGGAGCACGCTGTTCCTGATCCATGGCATGACGGGCGCTGGAAAGACGACGATCCTCGATGCCATCGCGTTCGTCCTTTACGGTGAGGCCAGCGGTTCGGATCGTTCCGGCACGATGCTGCGTTCCGATTTCGTGGATAAGAAGGTCAAGACGGAGGTCGAGCTCACGTTCTCGCTTGGCGAGAAGGCATACCGCATCCATCGCCGTCCGACGTATCAGGTCGAGGGCAACAAGCACAAGACGCAGGGCGAGGCATCTCTCTACGAGCTCGCAGACGGGAATGAGACGCTCGTGGCAAGCCATCCGAAGGAAGTCACAGACCGCATCGAGACGCTGACAGGCTTCCAGTGCAGCGAGTTCCGCCAGGTCGTGCTGCTGCCACAAGGGGAGTTCCGCTCTTTCCTCACGGCGAAATCAGCTGAACGCGGCGAGCTCATGACGACGTTGTTTCATACGGAGAAATACGGCGTGCTCGAGCAGAAGCTCAAGGCGCGGGCCGGTGTCATCCTCGAGGAGAGCAAGGAAAATCAGCGCAAGCAGGAGGGACTGCTGGAACAGGCGGCCGCAGAAAGTCTGGAGGCGTTGCAGAAACAGGCAGAGTCTGAACGCGATGGACTGACGGGAAAAAAGGAGGCAGCAGCAGCGGCAGGGGAGAAAAATGCGGCTGCGCAGAAGGCACTGGCCGATGAATCTGTGCTGGATGGCTGGTTTGAAAAGCTCGCAAAGGCCGAGGCCGCGCAGAAGGAAGATGTGAAGAAACAGGCAGACGTGGACGGCTATCGTGCGCGCCTCGCAAGGGCGGCAAAGGCAGCGACGCTTCTTGACAAGGAAGCAAATGCAGAGGCAGCGGAGAAGCGGGCGAAGAAGAGTACAGCGGATGCGCAGCGTGCAGAAAAGGCGCTCAAAAAGGCGGAAGCAATCGCAGCGGATGCGCAGGCAGTCTGGGCTTCGGCCGAAGCGGGCAAAGAGGAACGCGAAGATGCGAAGCTCCGCGTCCAGAAGCTCGGCGAAGCGCAGGAGCGTCTTCAGGTGCTCGCATTGCTGAAGCAGCAGGCAGCAGAAGCTGAAACAGCAGCGGCAAAGGAAGCTGCCGCACAGAAAAAGGCGCTGGCGGCGGCAGACGAGGCGCGGAAAAAAGTGGAACGCCTGCATCTGCTCGAACGTGCGGGCAAGGCTTTTTCGCTTGCAAGGGAACTCGAAGACGGGAGGCCGTGCCCCGTCTGCGGATCGACGGAGCATCCGCATCCAGCAGTCTCGGAAGAAGTCGTCCCGACGCTGGCAGAGGTGCAGCGTGCAGAAAAGGCGCTTTCGCGTGCCGAAACAACGCTGGCAGCCCGGCAGGCAGCACAGGCCGAGCAGGCAGCAGCGGCTGCTGCGCTCGCAGGCAAGCTTGCCGCTGCCTGGGAACAGCTGCCGGAGGGCATCACAGAAGATGCTGCGGCCGTTCAGGAGGCGCATCGCCAGGCCGTGAAGAAAGCGCAGGATCTCGAGGCGTCCTATGAATCGGCCCGCAAGTCCATGCAGGCGGCGCAGGTTGCGCTTTCCAGCGCGCGTGCCAATGTCGGGAGCAGCCGTGCGCACGCAGAAAGCCAGCGCGAAGAGGCTGGAAAGGCGCGTCAGGCCTTCGAGGCGGCGCTGGTTTCCGAGGGATTTTCTGACGTTGCGGACTATGCTGCTGCCATTGATGGATCGTGGCGCGATGCATCTTATCGTGAGAAGGTTGAGCGGCATATCCGGGCCTTTGAGGATCAGAAGCTCCGCCACGAGACGCAGCGCCAGGAGGCTGTTGTACAGACAGAGGGACGACAGCGCCCCGACCTTGCGGCACTGAAAGAGGATGCAAAGACGGCAGGCGCTGCATGGAAGCAGGCCGTCGAAGAGGAAAAGACCGCCGAGCTCCGTCTGGCACAGGAGCAGAAGACGATCGACGCGCTCAAAAAGCTCGCGCAGGAACAGGCTGCCCTCGAAGCGAAAGCCCGCATCGTCGGACGCCTTGCACAGGTTGCCTGTGCGGAGAAGCCGTATCGCGTGCATTTCCAGACGTATATCCAGCAGTCGATTTTCCACGATGTCATGGAAGCTGCCAATGAACGCCTCATCGTCATGAGCAGCGGACGCTACCAGCTCGAACGCGGGCGCGAGGCGGATGGCCGTTCGACAGACGGCCTCGCCTTAGTGGTTTATGATGCCTATACGGGCAAGGCGCGGGAGACGAAGACACTCTCCGGTGGCGAATCCTTCCTTGCATCTCTCGCACTTGCGCTCGGGCTTGCCGATACGGTCTCGCGTTATGTCGGCGGCATCCATCTTGATACGATGTTCATCGACGAAGGCTTCGGCTCGTTGGACACGGAAACGCTGGACACGGCGCTCGAAGCACTCATGAAACTGCAGGCGGGCGGCCGCGTCGTCGGCATCATCTCGCATGTCGAGGAACTTGCATCGCGCATCGGCGACCGCATCGAGGTTGTGAAGACGCCGACAGGCAGCACGGCACACTTCGTGCACGGCACGCTTTCAGAATGACGTTCCGCTTTTTGAGAAAGGATTTCACCATGGCTGGAAAGCTCAGATTCATCGCAGGGCGCGCAGGGGCGGGGAAGACCGCGCTCTGCGAACGGGAAATCGCAGAGGAGCTGCGAGAAAATCCCATCGGCCCCGCCTGCGTCCTGCTGCTCCCCGAGCACATGACGTACCGCGTCGAGCGCGAGCTCGCGGCAAAGCTCATGGGCGATGGCTTTTTGCGCGCCTATGTCTTTGGATTCCGCCGCTTCGCGCGGCAGGTGCTCCTGGGCACGGGCGGGCTGCTGCGGCCGCGGATCACGGAGGTCGGACGGCGGCTGCTCCTGCGCAAGATCCTCACCCATCAGGGGAAAGAGCTCGCGTTCTTCCGCCGGGCCGCACGGCAGCGCGGCTTCAGCGCGACGCTTTCAGAGACGCTCAAGGAACTCAAGAGCTATGAGCTCACGCCAGAAAAGCTCGGCGAGGCGGCGGATGCGTTCGCCGAGACGGAGGACGCGCTTTCTGACAAGCTCCGCGACCTCGCTCTGCTCGAAGCTTCGTTCGCACAGGAGATGAAAGGGCGCTATGACGACGCCGAGGACATGATGAACCTCCTGATCGAGAAGCTCCCGTCGTCAAAATTCATCCAGGGGGCGAAGTTCTGGGTCGATGGCTTCATCTTCTTCAATCCGCAGGAACGTCAGGTGCTTGCAGAGCTGCTGGCTGCTGGCTGCGATATCTCCGTGACGATGCCGCTCGATCCTGTGCAGGGGAGTCCGGAGAATCGCAGGGAGACAGGCTTGTTCAACCGCTCCTGGCGCACGATGCTCCAGCTCCGGGAGCTCGCACAGGCTGTCGGGGCAAAGACGACGATCCTTCCGCTCTCTGGACCGCAGCAGGCAGGCGAGGGACGGTTCTATGCTCCGACGCTTGCGGCCATCGAACGCGGACTGTTCCATCATCCCATCCGTCCACAGACGCAGGCGGGCGCAGGGCTCCAGATCGTCGAGGCGGCGAACCGCCGCATCGAGGTCGAGGCTGCTGCCGCCGACATCCTGCGTCTCGCGCGCGAGGAACATCTGCGCTGGCGCGACATCGGCATTCTCGTGCGCGAACCAGAGGTTTATGATGGCCTCCTGAAACTTGTGCTCGAGGATCATGCGATTCCCTTCTTCATCGACGGGCGGCGCGAGACCGTGCACCATCCGCTGGCCGAGCTCGTGCGTTCGGCGCTCGAGGCCGTGCATGGCTGGCGTTATGAGCCTGTCATCCGCACACTGCGCACGGGCTTTTTCTCGCTGCTCACGCGCGAGCAGATCGACAAGCTCGAAAACTACGTGCTCGAGTTCGGCGTGCGCGGTGCAGGCCGATGGACGATGGAGGAGCCGTGGCCGTGGTTCCGCCGCCATTCGCTCGATGACGAGGAGACAGCGGCAGAAAAAGATGCGGCAGCACTGGCGGAGATTGACGACATCCGCCGCCAGGCTGCAGCGCCGCTCAAGACGCTTTCCGAGCAGATGAAAAACGCGAAGACCGTGCGCGCGTATACGGCGGCCATCTATGCATTTCTCGAATCGCTGCGCGTCCCAGAGACGCTCGAGCGCTGGATGCAGGAAAGCGAGCGCGGTGAGCGCCTCGCCTCGGCTTCGGAACATCGGCAGGTCTGGGACGACCTTCTGGAGCTCTTTGACCAGCTCGTCGAAGCAGGCGGTGACGAGGCGATGAGCCGCAAGGAATACGAGGCCATCCTCGGCGACGGCCTCGACGCGCTCGAGATGAAGATCATCCCGCCGGGACTCGACTATGTGACGGTTGCCTCGTTCGACCAGAACAGCCTCATGAATGCGAAAGCCATCTACATCCTCGGCGCGGGCGAAGGCGTCATGCCGCGCCGCAGCCGCGAGAAAGGGCTGTTTTCCGATGCTGACCGCCAGCATCTTTCTGAGGCTGGACTTGAGATTGCTTCGGGCGGCCTTGACGGCAGCCTCGCTGAGAAATTCCTGCTCTATCGTGGTTTCACGGAAGCGGGCGAGCATCTCTGGGTGTCGTACCCGCTGGCCGATGATGAAGGCAGCGGCCTTGCTCCCTCTGCCTATATCGACCGCCTCCGGAAGCTTCTGCCAGATGCGCCGTTCCTTTCCCTGCCGCTTGAAAGCCTCGAGCCCGACATGGACGAGCAGGCGTCAGACCTCAGCCCGGAAGCCGTCCTGCGCCTGTCGGACGGACGAAAATCTGTCACGGGACTTGCCTCGGCTCTGCGCGGCCTGCGCGAGCGCGGCACGATGGCGCCGTATTGGCGCGACGTTTACAACTGGGCGGAAGGACAAGCGGCACTGGAGGCTCCGCTCCATCTGGCACTGTCCGGCCTGTTCGCGAAACCACCGGAAAAGAATCTTCCCGTTTCCGTCGCACTCGCCCTTTTTGCGCCGAAGCGCCGCATGGCGGGCAGCGTAACACGGTTTGAGGAATTTTCCGCCTGCCCGTTCCAGCATTTCGCGGACTATGGCTTGCGCCTCCAGGAGCGGCAGGAACATGGCTTTCATGCTTTTGATTTCGGAAAGCTCCTGCACAGCTGCCTGCGTGCCTGCGGAGAGCGGCTGCATGACGATGGCCGCAGCTGGCGCGACGTCGGCGAGGGCGAGCGCCACGAGATGGTGGGGAGCGTGCTCCAGGAGGTCGCGCCGCGCCTTCAGAATGAACTGCTCCTGAGCACGAAGGCGTATGAGCATCTGCTGTCGCGGATCGGCCTGACGGCGGAGCGCTCGCTCCAGCGCCTCATCGAGATGGACAGTGCAAGCGCATTCCATCCCGTGGCGTTCGAGCGCATGTTCGGCCGTGGTACGGGCGCAATGCCGCCGCTCACATATGACCTTCCGAAAGGCATCCGTCTCGACGTGACGGGGCAGATCGACCGCATCGACTTTGATGAGAGCGGCCGCTATTTCCTCATTGTCGATTACAAGACAGGAAATGCAGCGCTCAACATCCTCGATGTTTATTATGGACTGAAGCTCCAGCTCCTCACGTACCTCCTCGTCACGAAAAACCTGCTGGCACGGACGGAGGATCACGAGAGACTGCCGGCAGCAATCCTTTACTGTCTCGTCAAATACAAGTGGTGGAATACAGATGTCAAAGTGAGCCCGGAGGAGATCCGCAAGAAATTTGACAAGGATCTCAGGATGCCGGGCTGGGTGCTGGCGGATCCCGAAGTCATCCGCTCTATCGACGCGACGGGACGCTTCATCCCCGTGCGTGTCACGACGAAAGGCGAAATCAACAAAAACGACCGTGTCCGGGTCAAGACGAAGGAAGAGTTCAACGTCCTCATCGATTATGTGGACCGTGTGCTCGAAAAGACGGGCGAGGCCATCCTTTCTGGCGATATTGCGGCGAGTCCGTACGAAAAAAATGGCATGACGCCATGCAAATACTGTCTCTATCGGAGCCTTTGCGGCTTTGATCCGACGCTGGCATGGTGCCGGTACCGCCGCCTCACAAAGCTCGACGAGGCGGAAGCCATGGATACGATGGAATGGGAAGCGAAGCAAGGGAAACAAGGAGGAAATGCGGATGCCTGAATGGACCCCCCGGCAGAAAGAAGCGATTGAAACAGGCGGCAAGAATCTCTTGGTCGCGGCGGCAGCGGGCTCGGGAAAGACGGCTGTGCTCGTCGAGCGCATCATCCAGCAGGTGCTCGGCGGCGCCTGCGATGTGGACAAGCTGCTCGTCATGACATTCACGGATGCAGCAGCACGCGAAATGCGTCAGCGCGTCGAATCTTCGCTGGAAAAAGCACTCGAGGCAGAGATGGATCCCAAGCGAGCCGCGCAGATTGAGCGCCAGCTCGTGCTGCTGTCCGGTGCGTCGATTTCGACGATTCACAAGTTCTGTATCCGCGTCCTGCAGCGTCATTTCGAGGCCATCGACCTCGACCCTGAGTTCCGGATCGGAAATGAGCAGGAACTCGCACTCCTGCGGCAGGATGTGATCGAGCAGCTGTTTGAAGAAGAATACGACAAGGGAACGGCTTCGTTCCTGCAGTTCGTCGATGACTATGGCGACGACCGCGGCGATGATGATCTTTATGCACTTGTCGAGCGCGTCTATGCGTTTTCGCTCTCGCAGCCATTCCCGGATGACTGGCTTGACGCGCAGGCAGCAGCCTTCGACCTCGGTGCGGACGCCAAGCTTTCCGATACGGTCTGGTATCCGATCGTGCTCGATGACATCCGCCTCCAGTTGCAATCCATCGAAGACAGCATGACAACGCTCGTTGACGATGTCGAGGCTTCTGGTGCCGATGCCTATCCCGCATCATTTCGCAAGGACCTTGCAGGGCTTCGCGCTGTCCGTGCCGCTGCCCGGGCAGACGACTGGGATCAGATGGCCGCTGCCTTTGCAGCCATGAAATTCGGCAGGCTCTCTGGCAAGGAAAGCGTGCTCGGCAAGGAGGAACGGGAAGCATTTCAAAAGCGTCGCAATGCTGTCAAAGAACAATTCCAGACACTCGAAAAACATTATTTTTCTGTCACACAGGATGAATTTCTCGATGGCCTGCATCAGGTGGCTCCCGACATGCACGAGCTCGTACGTCTGACGAAAGCGTTTCGCGAGGCGTTCCGGCAGGCAAAGAAAGAACGCGGCATTGTGGATTTCAGCGACCTCGAGCATTTCGCGCTGGCCGTCCTGCTGGATCGGGAGACGCGGGAACGCGAGGGGCGTATTGCGCCGTCAGACGTAGCACTCTCCCTGCAGCAGAAATACCATGAAGTCATGGTGGACGAGTATCAGGACACGAACGGCGTGCAGGAGACAATCATCTCGCTCGTCACAAAGCAGGAACCGCCCAATCTCTTTGTCGTCGGCGACGTGAAGCAGAGCATCTACCGCTTCCGCCTCGCGGATCCCTCGCTGTTCCTGCGCAAGTACGTCGAGTATCCGAAGCACCCCGAGACATGCCAGCGTATCGATCTCTCGCAGAATTTCCGCAGTCGTCCTGAAGTGCTCGCGGCCATCAACGATATCTTTGCGCAGGTCATGGTGCCAGGTACGATGGAGCTTGCTTATGATGAAGCTGCCGCGCTTCACCCTGGCCCGGACTATCCGCCGGCCGATGGTCCGACGCTCTCCGGTCCGCAGGAACTCGCCATCCTCTGCAAAGACGAAGGAGAAGAAGAACCGGAGAAAGAGGCAGAAGGGGAGCAGGACGAAGACGCGGAAGAGCGTACGTCACTCGAGCAGGAGGCGCAATACATCGCCGACCGGATCCGGCAATTCATGCAGGAAAAGACGCTCGTCTATCACAAGGAGGACAAGGCGTATCATCCCATCGCCTATCGTGACATCGTCATCCTCATGCGCTCGACGAAGCAGGGCAGAGCGGAATCCGTGCGCAAAGTCTTGCAGGAAAACGACATTCCGGCCTATACGTCGAGTGACGCAAGCTATTTCGAGTCCTCCGAAGTTCGGCTCATGCTCTCGCTGCTCTCCGTCCTCGACAATGCGCGGCAGGACATCCCGCTCGCGGCTGTCCTGCTCTCGCCGATTGGCGGCTTTACGCTGACGGAGATGGCGATGGTGCGCCTCGCGGACCCGGATGGCGACATTTTTTCCGCATTGCTCACAGCCGCAAGACCTGAGAAGGACATTGACGAAGCCGTGCAGCAGAAAGCGGCTTCCTTTCTCGCGCGTCTCACGCGCTGGCGCGATCTTGCGCGCGGCCTCGGCGTGCCAGAGCTTGTCTGGCAGCTCTACCGTGAGACGGGATATTATGACTATGTCGGCGGCCTCCCCGGCGGCCTGCTGAAGCAGGCGAATCTCCGCATGCTCGCCTCCCGTGCAGCAGAGTACGAAGCGACGAATTTCCGCGGCCTGTTCCGCTTTTTGCGCTTCGTCAAGCGCATGCGGGACATGAATACGGATCTCGCTGCCGCGCGTACGCTCGGCGAGAGCGAAGACGTCGTGCGCATCATGTCCATCCATGGCAGCAAGGGACTTGAATTCCCGCTTGTCTTTGTCGCACGCCTCGGAGGAAAATTCAATCTGGACGATGCGAAAAAGTCGCTTCTTCCGTTGCACAAGACATACGGGTTCGGCCCATATGCGGTCGATGCCGCTCTTGCCGTACGCTATAAGACTTTTGCAAATTATGCGGTGGCGGCGAAGATCATCCAGGAGACGAAAGCGGAAGAAATGCGTCTGCTCTATGTCGCACTCACGCGTGCGCGCGAACGCTTGATCCTCGTCGGCTATGCAGGAAAGCCGAATGTGCTCGACAACCTTTTGAAATCCTGCGGCCGCCAGGTTGAGCGCACGCACGCGACGCTGCCGGATGATCTGCCGCTCTCAGCAGATCACATGCTCGACTGGGTGCTCATGGCGCTCCTGCATCATCCTGCCGCGAAAGAGTTGCGCGCACGCGCTGATCTTCCAGAAGAAGTTCCAGCCTTCCTCGATTACCAGGAGACATCGGATTGGCGATTGACCGTCGTGCCGACAGGGAGCCTCGTGCACCCGCAGGCGGCAGAGGGCGAGAAGCATGCCATCCTCGCCGCCGTCGAAGCGCATGCGCCGCTCCCCGAAAGCCGTCAGAAAGAAGCCGTCGAAGCGCTGCTCTCCTGGAGCTATCCGTCGTACGGCCTCGAAGAGATTCCTTCGAAGCTCTCCGTCAGCGAGCTCAAGCGTCGCTTTGCTGCGCAGGAAGCAGAGGCGGAAGGCGTCACGCTCCTGCTGGAACAGCCGGAGACGTCTCCGTGGAAGCGCCCGCGTTTTTTGCAAGAGACGACGCGCCTCACAGGCGCCGAATACGGCAGCCTCATGCACAGCGTCCTGCAGTACATCGACATCACAGGCGAACTCACGCCTGCTGGTATTCGCGAACAGGTCGCAGGCATGGTGGAACGCGAACTTTTAACGAAAGAAGAAGCTGTGCATGTCGATACGGATGCCGTCACATCGTTCTATGCCTCGTCCATCGGCCAGCGCCTCCGCCACGCCGCGCGCATCTGGCGCGAGCTCCCGTTCAGCCGCCTGCTGCCTGCGAAGCGCTTTTACGAGACAGCGGGGGAGGGTGAGACACTGCTCATCCAGGGCGTCATCGACCTGCTGTTCGAAGAACCAGACGGTACGCTCGTCCTCGTCGATTACAAGACCGACAGCGACACGCGTCCCGAAAAAATCCGCAAGCGCTACGCGCTGCAGGTCGACCTTTACAGCGAAGCCGTCAGCGCTGTGCTCGGAAAAGAAATCAGCGAACGCATGCTGTATTTGCTGCATGACGGAACAATCTTGAACATGTGAAACAGAAATGGCGTGGAAGCCGAGTGTAGCTTCCACGCCATTTTTGTTTCATTCTTCTTGTTATCTGATGTTCAGCAGCCGCAGCGTTTGCAGGGCTGTCTGCCGCAGGTTGCGTTCTGTGACGTCGGGCTTCATGGCTTCTTCGACGGTGCCGGGCTGGTGGAGGATTGGGAAGTAGGCGTCGATGCCGTGGTCGTTGACGGCGATGGCGCCGGGGAGGGCGCAGCCGCAGAAGGCGATGGCGGCGGCCTTGGGATTCTGCCGTTTCGCGCGCTGGGCGATGCCGATCGGGGCTTTGCCCATGGCCGTCTGCTCGTCCATGCGGCCTTCGCCCGTGATGAGGACGTCGGCCGTCTGGAGCGCGTCGTCGATGGAGAGGAGGTCTAGCACGAGGTCGATGCCGGGTTTCAGTTCAGCATCGAGGAAGGCCGAGAACGCAAAGCCGAGGCCGCCGGCCGCACCTGCGCCGGGCAGATCGGCCGCGCCTGTCTTGCCGAGGGCTTTTTCAGCAAGGGCGGCAAAGGCGGCGATGTCCTTGTCCATCTTCGTGACGATTTCGGGTGTTGCGCCTTTCTGCGGGCCGTAGACGGCGGAGCAGCCGTTCGGCCCTGTCAAGGGATTCGTGACATCGCAGGCAATTGAAAAATGGCAATCTTTGAGCACAGGCGCGAATTGCGAGAGGTCGATGGCGGCGATGTCTGCGAGGTCTTTGCCGTAGATGCCGGCAGGTGTAGCATCGGCATGCAGGAAGCGCGCACCAAGCGCAGTCAGCATGCCGAGGCCAGCGTCATTCGTCGCGCTGCCGCCGATGCCGATGATGAAGTCGCGGCAGCCGCGCTCGACCGCAGCGAGGATGAGCTCGCCGAGGCCGTACGTCGTCGTATGGAGCGGATTGCGCTTTTCGGCGGGCACGCTCGGGAGGCCTGCCGCATCTGCCATCTCGATGACGGCCGTCTTCTGCGCGGGCAGCAGGCCGAAGCGGCTTGGAATTTTTTCGCCGAGCGGTCCCGTGACATCGAGGCGGACAATCTTGCCAGAGAGTCCGTCGACGAGCGCGTCAACTGTGCCTTCGCCGCCATCGGCGAGCGGGAAGATCTGCGTTTCACTGTCTGGGAAGACGTCGCGGATGGCCGCCGCGACGATGCGGCCGGCCTCGATGGACGAGACACTGCCCTTGAAGGAATCCATAGCGATGACGAAATGATGTGGGTTCATGAAAATCACCTCTGCTGAAAAAATTTTTGACGGATTGCAACTGCTGTTTCTTTCGACACGGCACGCCCAAAAACCTTTTGGGAAAATTTTGCATCACGAGTTGAAATTCAAATTTGAATTTGATATAATAGCGTCAACGAAGGAAATGAAGGAAATCAGAGCAACCGAAATGTGCAGCAGTTTTTCAAGAGGTGGGCAGGATGAAGAAATTTGGAAAGAAAGGCGCAGTCGTCATCGTTCTCGTACTCGCGATTGCGGCGGGCGTGCTTGGCTACCAGCGCTATGAGGCCGCGCAGGCAGCAGAAGCGGCGAAGGTGCTGTCGCTCTCGGGCAACGTCGATGTGCGCGAGGTGTCGCTGGCATTCCGTGGCAGCGACCGCATCGCGGAAATCTTCGTCGATGAGGGCGATACGGTGAAGGAAGGACAGGTGCTCGCACGTCTCGACGGGCGCGAGCTCGAGCTCTCGATTGCAAAGACGCAGGCCGACATCCGTAGCCAGCAGAGCACGGTCGAAAAGCTCCACAATGGCACGCGCAGCGAGGAAATCGCGCAGGCACAGCAAAACTACGAACAGGCGCAGGCCGCCGCCACGAATGCACAGGGTACGTATGCACGCTATCAGGCCATCTACGATGACATCGAGGGAATCAGCCGCCAGACGCTCGACACGGCACGTCATGATGCCGAAGCGAAGCAGGCGGCGGCCAGTGCGGCGCAGAGCGCTTACGAAGAAGCCGTCAACGGCGCGCGTCCTGAAGACATCGCCATCGGCGAGGCAAACCTCGATGCATCGAATCAGGAACTTGCGCGGCTCGAATACCAGCTTTCGCAGTACGAGCTCCGTGCGCCAGCCGATGGTGTGATCCGCTCGCGCCTCCTGCAGCCCGGCGACATGGCGAGCAGTTCGACGCCGGTTTTCAAACTGTCGCTCCTCAACAAGAAATGGGTGCGCGTCTATGTGAAGGAGACGGACCTCGGCAAAGTCTATGAGGGACAACCGGCCGACGTTTATATCGACAGCCAAAAAGCGCCGATTGCCGGGCAGGTTGGCTACATCTCGGACACGGCGGAATTCACGCCGAAGACCGTGCAGACGGACGAACTGCGTACAGCGCTCGTCTACGAGGTGCGCGTCTATGTCGATGACGACGACAACGTGCTCCGCCTCGGCATGCCTGCGACGGTGAAGATTGCGCTCTGATTTTTGAAAGGGGATGTCAGGATGGCAGGCATGATTGTTGAGGCCGCAGGGCTCGCGAAAACCTTTCATCCCAAGAAGATGCCGGAAGTCGTAGCGCTCGACCATATCAACCTTTCCGTGCGCGCAGGCGAGCTCACAGCGCTTGTTGGGCCGGACGGCGCGGGCAAGACGACATTCCTGCGGCTCATCTGCGGCCTGATGGACGCGGACGAAGGGAGCTTGCGCGTCGACGGAATGGATGTGACGGCAGATGAGCAGGCCGTGCAGGATATTTTGAGCTACATGCCGCAGAAATTCGGCCTCTATGAAGACCTGACGATTGCGGAGAACATGACGCTCTATGCCGATCTCCATGGCGTTCCTCAAGACGTGCGGAAAACGCGCTTTGCGCGGTTGCTCGACATGACGGGCCTTGCGGCGTTCACGGGTCGCCTCGCGGGCAAGCTCTCGGGCGGCATGAAGCAGAAGCTTGGCCTTGCCTGCACGCTCGTGCGCTCGCCGAAACTCCTGATCCTCGACGAGCCGACGGTCGGCGTCGATCCGCTCTCGCGTCGCGAGCTTTGGGAGATCCTCCAGACGCTGACGAAGCAGGAACATCTCTCCGTGCTCGTGAGCACAGCGTATATGGACGAGGCGGCGCTCTGCCAGACGGTACATGTGTTGAACCACGGCCGTATTCTCGCATCGGGAACGCCAGAAGAACTGCGCCATATCGCGGACGGCCGCTGCTGCGATATCTCGCCGACAAGCACCATGCCGATGCGGATGCTCCAGAGCCGTCTCTTGGACGATCCCGGCATCACGGACGCCGTACCTGTCTGCGGCAAAGTTCACTTCATCACGCGGACAGCGGGTGAAGAAGTGGCATTCCTCGTAGAACATCCAGAACTACCCGCCGCAACGCCGTCAGAGGAACGGCTCGAAGATGCATTTATGATTTTGCTGAAAGAGGACGAAGAACAGCGAAAAGAGCTTGCCATGGACGGAAGCCGCTTAAAAAAGCAGCCCCCCTCTCCGAGGGGGGAGGGCCGCGAAGCGGCAGGGGGTGTGTCGAAGACAGGAATGAGGGATTCTATCGATTGTAAAGTCGAAGATGATTCCCCTGACATCACCGTCCGCGACCTTGTGAAAAAATTCGGCGACTTCACGGCCGTCTCCCACACCTCTTTCGACGTCCATCGCGGCGAGGTCTTCGGCCTTCTCGGCCCGAATGGTGCGGGCAAGACGACG
>OMZR01000181.1 GCA_900315575.1 uncultured Veillonellaceae bacterium | reverse complement strand
ATGCATTTCCACATCTTAGCGGATGTCCTCTTTTTTGACAACATGAATTATTCGTCTAAGCTATTCGAATCCCACAGGTTTTGTGATTGACCCAAAAAACTTAAGTGGTTTTTCGATTTTTAGTGAAATTTTCATATTCAGAATGCGAACATTGTTGCAAAGCCTGCTGCCATGCGGAACGAAAGGCTCTGCGGCCGCAGAGCGGCGACGACCGCACGGTGCTCCAGACACGATCTTGGAGGCGGCTGAGCTGCTCCGGCATGCTGCAGAGCCCGACCGCCTTTTCAACATACTGCCCGCCATCCGCTGCGATGAGCTCCGGCAGCCCCACCGTCTCAAGCATTGATGCGCCGACGCTGCGGCTGTGGCTGTCGCCACGAAGCGTCAGGACCGGAACGCCGAGATAGAGCGCCGTCGCCGTCATCGCACCGCCGGGATATGGAAACGTGTCGAGGACAAGGTCCTGCACTGCAAGATCGTCGAGGTAGCAATCGCTCCCCATCCGAATCGTCACGCGCTTCATCGGCAGTCCTGCCGCGTCCATGCGGCGCTGAAGCTCCGCGACGCGCTCGGGAACGCACATCGTATCCTGCACGCAAAGCTGCGCCTGCGGCGCATGGTCGAGGATCTTGTGCCAGGCGTCGAGGACATCATCGCTGATCTTGAGAAAGTTCTGAAAGGACGCAAGGCGCACAGGGATGTCGCCGGACGCTCGTTTTCTTCGCCGCCGTTCTTCCCTTTCCCGCGCTGCACACATCGCCTTGCTCGGCGAGAAGCACCAGGCATGCGGCAGGCGGAGCGGCTGCTCCATCAGCAGATGTTCGCGGCCAGACGGATCCATGATGTCATCCGTCAGCAAAAAATCAACTGTTGGCAGCCCTGTCGTGTCAAACCAGCCGACAGCCTCGATGATCATGTGCGCTGGATGATGCGCGAGCAGCATCAGCGTCGCACCGCCAGCCGTGTGGCCGCCAAGATCGACGAGGATGTCGAGCGCGTCGGCCGCGATGGCATGCTCAGAAGCCTCGATGTCATGCGGCGGCAGGACGCGTGCATGCTCCGCTGTCAGCCATATGTGCCGCGTAAAACCATCGGCAATATCCGTCAAGCTATAGGCAAAAACCTCAAAATCATCCTGTGGCAGATCGAGCAGGGCTTCATAAAACCGCGCCGCCGAACTTTCGAGGAAATCCGGCGCAAGGAAGCCGATGCGCAGGCGGCGTCCAGCCGTCGCAGCATCGTCCGCCTCTCTCCCGCCCGCCTCCATTTCCACAAGCTCGTCCCGATAGAGCCGCCCATAAACAAAATGCTGCCGGGCAAGCTCCTCGGCGGAGATGCCCGGCAGGTAATGGAGCGTGAAAAGATATGAAGAATAATGCTCGCGCTGGCTTCGCAAGAAGCGGTCGCACCGCGCCGCCTCATAATATGCCTGCGCACACCCCGCCGCATCACCTTTCAAACGGCACGCTGCGCCGCGCTTTTCCAGCATGCGCCAGGATTCTTGCTTTTGTTTTTCCATGCTTATGCTCTCCTGAGCGTGAAATATGCAATCTCTGGCGGACAGCCGATGCGATAGGGGAACCAGCTGCCGTTGCCGCTATGGACGTAGCCGAGCGTGCTGCCGACATGCACGATGCCGCGATTGTATTTGAAAAATGGCAGCGCCGCGCGGCCAAAAATGCCAAACTGACAGCCATGCGTATGTCCCGTGAGTGCCAGCGCTGCGCCGTGTGATGCGGCATTGTCAATGGCCTCCGGGTGATGACCGAGCAGGATCGTGATGGCATTTTCGGGCACGCCCTCATAGGCCGTGTCCGTATATTCCTTTTTCTTTGCCTGAAACGCCTCGTCGCCATGCGCCTGCGGGTAGTCGATACCGACGAGCCAGAGCGGGCGCGGCGCATCCATCAGGAGCGCAGCTTCATTGACGAGCTTGTGAATCTGCGTATTATCCAGTGCCACATCGATGGCCGCGAAATTTCTGCGGTGTTCGTGGTTGCCATAGATGAACCAGATACCGAGCGGAAACCGGTCGCAGTAGCGATCGACGAGCGCGACAGCTGCGAGGTTGAGCGCCTCGTCATCAAAGAGGTCGCCCGTGATGACGAGCACATCAGGCGCGCCTTTCACCGTACGCTCAAGGAGTGCCGCGAGGTCGTCAAGCGAAAAATACCAACCGAGATGGATGTCGCTGAGCTGCACGATGCGCAGGCCCTTGAGCGACGTCGGCAGGTCGCGGATCGGCACGAGGATCTCCCGCTCAACCGTCGCGTCCTTTTCATAGAGACCGCCATAGAGCCCTCCCGCCACAGCGAGCGCCGGCACGACGGCCGCATGGCGCAGCATCCGTCGCCGCGAACGGTCGAACGGCACACCTTTGCCGCGCAGCCCCGTCATCCACTGGAACAGCAGGCCGAGCCCCGTCAGGAGCGCAAAGAAAATCTGCACGACGAAGCCGACCGACGCGATGCGCAGCAGCACGGCTGACACTCCCATGACCTCGTGAAAGACGAGCGGCCCGAGCACGAGCCCGACAGCTGTCAGCACGTCAAACACAATGACGCAGTGACGCAACATGGACAGCCCGCGCCCCGAAAAGACATGCGGCAGCGCGAGCAGCACGACGGTGGAGACAAAGACCAGCAGCACGAGCAGGAGGATCAGGAACATGGTGTATCACTCTTTCGCAAGCGTCTTGGCGATGGTGTCATGGACGAGGTTCGCGTACGCCTTGATGCCCTCGTCGTTCGGGTGGATGCCGTCGCTCGTCAGCCACTCCGGGTGGTCTTTGACGAGGCTGTACCAGTCAACGACGGTAACATTCGGATGTGCGATGGGCATGTCGCGGATGCAGTCATTGTTGACCTGCTGCCACGTGAGCTTCGGGCAGTAGACATTGACCCAGAAAATATGGCGCGTCGGGCCGAGATACGCGAGGAGTTCGTTCGTCTGCGCAGCATAGCGCTCCGCGCCCGCGATCGGGCCATTCGTGCCGAGCGCGATGACGACGTTCTTGCCGAGGCGTCCCTGCGCCGCCATCTCTTTCGCCGCGTCGAGGCCGCCGCCGACGTAGCGCGAGACTTCCGCATCGATGATGCAGCCCGGCAGCACCTTGCGAAGCTCGCCCGAAGAGCCGAGCATGACGGAGTCGCCGATACAGGCGACGCCCGAGAGGTCGACCGCGGCTTCATCCTCCGCTGCCTTCTGCTCGGCGGCCTCTGCTGCCGCCTGGTCATTGGCCGCCTGCTGCTCCGCGGCATTGGCGGCGAGCCTCTCCTGCAGCTCACCCGTGTCGCTGACCTTCTGGTCGGCCGAGACGGCAATCGCGTGGCCGCCGAAGCCCATGAGCGCGAGGCCCGGCAGCGTGAAGGCCGTCAGGAAGATGCAGGCCGTGACGATGTGGCGGCCGCGGATGGCCGGCAGGCGGCGGCTCGTGATGACATGCGCGAGTGCGTCCGACCAGATGGTCAAGACGAGGATGGCTGCGATCTCGAGCGCCGCGTAGTACGGCAGCTGCGTCCAGCCGAGCTTGGCGAAGAGGTAGATGACCGGGTACTGCCAGAGGTAGATGCCAAAGCTGCGCTTGCCGAGCCAGCCGAGCCAGCGAAGCTTCGGGCTCTCGAGCGCGG
>OMZR01000011.1 GCA_900315575.1 uncultured Veillonellaceae bacterium | reverse complement strand
ATTTTATCAATTTTTTTATCAAATCTTTCTTTAAACTTATTTAAAGAAAATACTTTCGAACTATGATCGTCCTGACGTTCAACAAACCATATTTCATCTTGTCTTAAAAGTTCCAAGTCTAATAAATTTGAATCATGCGTTGTTGCAATCAATTGACAATCCTTCTCCTTCACTACTTCATCATCTGAAATATCAAAGTTGTAGAGGTTGATCACACCGTCAAAGTCCAGAAAGCCATAGATCTTGTCTATGCCCCGGCGCCGGTTGAGCCATCCCCTGAAGTCCGCTTTTGTTTTTCCTTTTATGGTTCTGTCTTCAGCCATGGATAATCATCTCCGCAAGTCTCTGTTTCAATGCTGTAAAGTCGTAGTCATCTGCCTGGTGGTCATGGTGAGTACAGCGCTCAGCTGCTTCCAGTGCAAAGACAAGGCTGTTCTTACGGTCCACATGCCCAAGCAGGGCACTGCAGTATCCAGCCGCAAATTCATCAATACTGATGTCATCCGCCTCTTCCAGCACTTCACTTTCAGCCGTACGGTACGTTTCTTCATCATGCAGAGCCGCAGCCGCAATAACAAAGATTTCGTTCTCCGTCAACTTCCCATCTTCACATGGAAAGCATTGTCGGACGATCATCGACACTTCGATTGGATGGATAATGTACGGCAGATGTGTTCCTTTCCGAAATAAGCCTGCATGAGCATCCGCAGCATATTGAAGCGCACGCTCGACCGTTCGATATGGTTTGAGCGTATCACTTGATGCAAGAAACCTAGGGAATCGCGATTCTGCTCCTTGTGCAATCATACGATCCATCATTTCCGGCAACGCTTCGATGTTGGTTTCCATTGGAATCATTGTAACGTTTCTGAAATAGCGGCATCGATCTGATGTCGCTGTCGCTAACGGACAGCACTTGCAAATCTGGTCGCCATCCTCGATGATAGCATTGACTGCGCGGCAATAAACGTGCGCTTCACCTGCGATTTTGGGAAAGGCGCGAATTTCGAAATCATAGTCGTGTTCCACGAGTTCACCTCCGATTCATGGGGTCACGATGTAGAACCTCATTTCCAACCACGTCATGAGACATAGCAATAGATGGCGAATCCAATAAGGACCACGGCGACAATCGCACCGATGATAGCCCCGCCGAAATGGAATGCCAGATAAATCAATCCGGCAAATATGAGCAAAATCAGCGAATCGCCAATGATGCCACCTAACGGGGTCGTCGTAACGAAATGATCGAACTTAGACGCTCCGACACGAACGGGATTCAACCTTGAAACAGCATCTTTCGCCTGCTCGTTTTTATCCGCCACTTTTTTCAGCCATGATTTGTAGGATGATTCGATGTGGCAGCCGCAAATGAATTTGACCGCCTGATTCAGCGCTTCCTGATCGCCTTGATTGGCTTTCTGAATCAATTCTTCGATATGCTCGTCAGTGATTTCAGCCGTCATGTCGTAGTGTACGGTTGTCCCATCTTCCCGTGTCGTTGAATAGCCAAAACGGTAATTGTGTGTCATGCTATCACTCCTTATATATACTTCCGTTTTCTCACTCATACTCCGTTTTTCGCAGTTTTTCAAAACAACAAGATTGCCTCATGCTGGGATTCTTCGACATCTCGTGTCAGAAGCCGCAGGCCGGAGCGATTTGCGCGTACAGCAAACAGAACGTCGTTCCTTAAAATTTTTTGAAAAGGCCTTCTGCGTGCCCGCTTCGCCTGCGGTGGCATAACCTCCTATGTCTAGCTGGATCGTGGCTTCCACGTCCTGAATTCCTTCGTCCTGCCTCCCCGCATACGGGTGTCCGTGTGCTCCCTCACCGAGTCGTGCTCTATTGGAAATGTACCGGACTACTGGCTCTTGTTCTATGAAGTTGTGCTCTGCCCATGCCGGCACCTGTGCGGTGGACGTCTCTCCTTCATGGGCTCGGTGTGTGCCTCTTATGCTGCCATCGGCGGCCGGTGGATGTCTCCCAGCATCTTGCTGCTATCAAAGGCTGTGCCTTTCGTCAGCAAGGCGTAGAAGATGCGCACCAGCTTGCAGCAGATGGCGATGACGGACTGCTTCTTCTTCAGCGGGTTCTGCTTCCGCGTCGTGTAGTACACGTGCAGGCTGTGGAACGCATCGTTCGTCGCCAGAAGCGGCATCACGCCCGCGAAAAGCAGCCTCCGCAGGCGGGCGCGTCCGCGTTTGCTGATGGTCGTCTTGCCCTTGTGCTTGCCGGAGCTGTTCTCCCGCAACGCAAGGCCTGCAAGTTTCACGATCTGCTTCGGCGAATCGAAACGCTTGATGTCGCCGACTTCCGCGAGGAATCCTGCCACCGTCGCCAGGCCGATGCCCTTGATGGCCAGCAGGTTCTTGCTCTCGGGAATCTGCTCACACAGTTCCCCGAGCTTCTCGTCAATCTTCTCATGACGCTTCCGGAGGGATTCCCAATCTTCCAGAAGCATTTCCATCTCCATCCGGGCAGCCCCGGCACCGTCTTTCTGTCCCGTGCTCCGCGCCGCAGCGGCCAACAGGCTCTCGGCCTTCTTCTTGCCAACTGCACGCAGCTTCATCGCACGCCAGAGCTCGACGATACCGTCAGCTCCCAGCTGGAGGATGTCTTCCGGAAGGCACGCGGCTTTCAGCAGGGCGATGCTGCTTTTCGCAGCAAAGCTGTGATAGGCCTGCGTGTATTCTGGAAAATAGATTTTGAACCACCGCGCAATGCGGTTGCGGAGCTTGACCTCCTCATCCACAACGCGCTGGCGCAGGAACCACATGCCACGGAGTTCTGCGTAGACGCCGTGCGGAATGTACGGGATGCTGTACCGCCCTTCCGTCACGAGCCGCGCGATGACCTTCGGGTCTTTCTGGTCATTCTTCGTCTGATTGTTGTCGTCGAGTTCCTTGGAGCGACACACATGCAGGGGATTCACGAGGACGAGCGGGATGCCCGCTGCATCCAGGAAGTCCCTGAGGCCGAACCAGTAGTGGCCGGTCGGCTCAGCGCCGACGATGATCTTGTCCATGCCGTTCGCGGATCGCAGTCCCTGCATCCAATCCAGGAAGAGCTCGTAGCCATTCCTGCAATCCATGAACGAATAGACGCGGTCAAGCTCGCGGCCCCTGTAGTCGAACGCACGCGCGTACTGCTTCGTGCTGCCGATGTCGACACCGACAACCAGAGTCTTCTCCGTGACTTGCTCAATCTTGTCATTCTGTGTATACTTTTTCATAGGGGAACACCTCATATTCAGGATTTGTCAACTGGCCGGTTAACATAATCCTATTGTATGATAGGTGTTCCTTTTTCTCAAAGTTCGTTATTCGGCATTACAGGAATGCTCCCTTACCAAATTGAAAATTCATGCTGTCGGATTTTGCTTGCTTTTTTTCTTTCGTCCTGTGATAAGCATTCCGATGCCAATGAGAAACAAGACAATGCTCGGAACAAATGTAATTCGCATAACAGCATCCAGCCCGAATACGAGGAATGAAATGTTGATGAGGAAAAATGCCTCCATAGCATACGATCGTTTTGTGATGTTGTGCCTCGGAAGACCGTACAGGAACGGGAGAAAGAAAATTGTAGCAGGAATGGAAGCTCCGAGATTTTGTGCCCAAACGGCCAACAGCCCTCTCTTGTCAGTTATGAAATCGGAAGGTGCTCCTTTCGCCGGAAAAAGTGTATATTCAATGGCGATGAACACTGCAATGGCAAAGAGACAGACGATTCCTCGAGCAATGCTGTGAGAGAATTTCCCTGGCACAAGAAGTTGTTTGAATGTGCTACTCGATGGCGGTTGGATGGATGGCGCATCGAGATCGAGATGCACAGAAATTTTTGACTTCCCTCCTGCGCTTGTCGATACACGTTCCCCGCATTTGCTGCAAAACTCGTCTCCGTCTCGGAGTTCGTTCCCACATTTTCTGCAATACATACGCATCACTCCCATCAAAATCATAACGAGCAGCCATCGCGCAGATCAGAAAATTACGCCGTGCGCAGAGCTTGCTTCATTTCAATCCGAAGTTTTGCCAGCCGCAGCCCTTCGCGGATGCGGTCGTCGTACGTCCCATTCATGCGCGCATTGTCGCATTGAATCTTTTGGCAAAGCATCCGTGCTTGGACATTTCCTTCTTCAGCTGGACGCTTCAGCCATGCGAGCGCTCGGTCGGTATCGCGCGGCATGATTTTGCCGTGCGCATAACAAATGCCAAGAGCATATTGCGCATCGAGATCTTCTTCCTCCATGGCAGCTGTCCAAACATTTTTTCCTTCAGGGAAGACGTATTGCAAATACTCGCGCTCCGAAGCAAAGGTCTTCCACGGTGGCGCGGAGATGCAATACGGACGTTTTTCCTCAAGGATGACTGCCATGGAGGAATAATATCCGTAGGAAACACCGCTTTTTGTAACTCTTGAAATTTCATCGCGCGTCATCTTGGGGAGTATTTCTTCTGTCGGCAGCTTGGAAATCTTCCATCCATCCGCCTCGGAGGTATCTCCTAGATGGAACCAGAGCGTTGAGATTTGGATCTGACAAAGTTTGATCCATGTCGCACAGGCAATCAAATCGTCACCAGAAAGTCCTTGATTGTGCGGCCCGTATGCTTGATAGAGGTGATGCTCGGCATCGAGCTCGATACAGATGACATAGTTTCCATCCTTTTTGGCCGTTACGATGATGGATTCCCCACGGAGAGCTTTCCCCCGATAGGATGCAACGCAATTATGCATCCGACTTCCTATGATGGACAGATCATGCGTTTGTCTCACGAGACGGAACTCGTAATCGCCAATCTGATATTCAAGCGCGTAATCCTCTGGTGTATAAAGCAGGATGCGGTTGCGCGTGTTCGGATTCAATTCTAGGACGGCTTCGCTGATGAGATCATGAACCTCTCTCGTCAGTCCGCGGCGCAGAAGCATCTGGCGCAACGATTCCGGCAGCGCCGTCTCGTATTGCGCGAACTGCGATAGCGTGTCATACATTTCTTGATTGATGCCCTTTTTCGCCCAGCGGTAAAGCTCGTTCACCATCGCGCGCTGGCTCTTGTTCTTTTCAAGCCAACGAAGATAGTGTTCCAGCGGCAGCCAGTCGATATAAGTGCTGTTGTTGCGCGGAATCGACACCTTCCCATTTTTCAAATGAATGTCGGAAAACGGGATGCCAACGATTCCCTGATCGAATTTGTAGAACTTCTGGATGAGATTCAAGTCCTCTACGCCATATCCTTTGAGCAGCAGATGCCAGAATATGACGTACGGGTTCTTTGCGTAGGCGCGGCGCAGGCTCTTCGTCGGTGGAATGGAAAGATATTTGCAAAGCGCACGGAAATTATCCTTCTGTTCGCGGGGGAACAGTGCTTTGTAGTCGTCTCCGATATCTTGCTGAAATACTGACACATTCCAATCGAACGGATGCGCGATGTAGGCGAGGACAGCTTCTTTCCCGTAAAGCGGCCATGTGATGGCTGGGCGGATGCCGCACCAAGCCTTCGTGCTATCCCGTAACGCTTCTACGACAGCAGCTGAAATGTTTTCAGGAATATCGATATCCGTTTTGTCCGTCCATCGTCCCCGGCTTTTATATCCCGTATGCGATACGATGGAAACGCCACGATCCATAGAGACATTGATGGAAAAGGTCTCATAATGAAATTCAGCGCCATTCCGTTCTTGCTGAACGCGGGCGACATCGACCGCAAGATACAAGGGATATTCTGGCGACTTTTGAAAGATTCTCCATCGGACAGGAACAATTTGCGGCTTCCACCAATCATATTGACGGATAAAGCTATGTCCGAAGCCGACGATGTCTGCTTGATCACTTGCCCAATCGAAAATTTCTTGGTTTTCCGTCGGTGTCCCAACATCGAAATTGTCAGCATAGTTTTCCCGATAGCGATAAAATTTGAACCAATGTTGATTCTGGTCGTCATCACAAGCTAAGAAAATCGCACACGCAAGCTTTTCCAGTTCTTCGTGAGCCAGACGATTGTCCAAGCATTCCACCCATGAACCATCTACACCCGTCTGTACGAATGCCTTGTCCAGCATCGAGAGCCACCTCCCTTCCTCATGCGTCAACCAAAGGCGCTAAAATCCGATCGATTTCCTCCTGCGTAATGACGTTCCGTTTCGGGGGACGTCGATACCGCAAAATCGTCGGGTATTTCTGCACGTCCGCTTCCCGTGCGCGCTCTTTCCATTTTTCCGCCATTGTCGCATCTTCCGTGAACACGCCGCAGGGTTCGCCGAAAAGGTAATACATCCCCCACATCGCTTCGCCGTTTCCGGCCTCCGCAGCATCGAGCACTCGCAAGAGGATCGGACAAACGCGGCGCAGCTCTCTGCGCTCATCTCGTACTTCGCGTGCGGGGTCCGCCAGCACATATTTTTGTCGGAGATTTTCATCCATCGCGATGGATGTGGCAAATTTCGTCAGGAACGCTATGACGCATCCATCGCCTGCGCCCGATGGGATTCGCTTCGCCAGTGCTCTCATGTCATACAGCCAGAAATTTTCTTCGCCGGCAGGCGTTGCGGTGAGGACATCCTTTTCCTTCCACGCATCCGAAAATTCTGCTCCAGCTCGATTTTTCAAAACCATCAAGCGCATCCATGTGCGGACGGCGCGCAGGACATCGCCCTCCAGCTGGTGATTGTGCGGGCCGAGCGCCTGCATGACCCGGATATCCTGCACTTCGATGCAAGCATACGTGCGTCCGTCTTTTTGCACGAATAGCAACGTACATTTTTTTTTCAGCGCGCTTTTCATGTAGCTTGCGATGCAATTATCCATTTCTTGGCCGACCTCGAGCATGACATCCGTATCGGGGAAGAGGCGGAACGCATATCCTCCGATGTCACATTCGAGCCAATGTTCTTCCTTCGTGTAGCGGATTGCGTGGTGGCTGTACTTCATGCAGTTCACTTCCGTCACCATCAGCGCATGAACGGAATACGTGAATCCGTACTTGGCGAATGCGTCTTTCACGTCATCCGAAAATTTATGTCCGTACTGTTCCATCATCGAGCACATATCATCGCACCAGCGTTCCCAGCCATCATGGGAAAGCGTTGCCAGATAGCGTGCTGTCCACGCCTCGCCGCGCCGGCTCAGGAAAAACTGGACGAAGCTGTACAGGTGCTCCCATCCAGAATAATCGCGACGGTCTGTTTCTGCCAGGCCGCCATTCAGCAGCATATCGATTTCTGCTTGGGTGATCATGCCGTCGCTATCCGATGATTCCGGCTGCGGCGGCTTTTCCATCGGAACATTTTTCGTCTGCGTTTGCTCTGCTGATAGAAAGGGAAAATTGTAGCACGATGTTCCTTTCTCCCAGTAGGTGCTCCCTTGATCTGCAAAATCGATATTGCCGATGCGGGAGCATTCGAGGAGCGGGCGCATGTGATTGTAATCGCGGAATCCGAGCTCCAGCAGAGCGCGGTACTCGATGATAGCAAACGGATTCTGCTGGTACAGACGGCGCAAGCTCTTCGGCGGATGGATGCCGAGGCGCTGGCAGAACGGATGAAAATTGTCCGTGCTCGTCACAGGGAAATCCTTGTCGAAATTCTTGAAGTACGGACGCAAGAGCGCACTGTTGAGGTCGAGCGGGCGCTCGGCAAACGCATGGAGCTTTTCGCGTCCCTTCAGGCCGGAGAGAATGGACGGACGGATGCCGAAGTGTTTTTTCGCATCGTCGCGCAGTGCTTCGATGACGGCTTCGGCCACGATGTCCGGCAGCTGGTTTTCATCAACAGAACGATATGTGCGATGTTGCTCTTTGCCGAGTTCCAGCGGATCGTTGTAATACAAGAATTTTTTCATCAGGGGCTCGTACGGGTACGGCTCGACGCACGGGGCAGGGCGCGTTCGGAGCTCCAGAAACTCCGTTCCGAGGATCAGCGGATGATTCGCATCGCGCCGGTAAAGCCACCAGCGCGCCTGCAAGCGAACCGGCTTTTTGAAATGCAGCCGTTCATTTTCCAGCAGACAGGCTACTTCCGTTGGCATCACATATTCTACACAAATGCCGTGCAGATGACAGCCCGCCGCTGTCTGCACTTCCGACAGAGCGAAGCCGGCCGCTTCTTCGTACGTCCGATGCTGCGGACACCAGACGCGAGCCGTGCCGCTATCCCAGATGACGAGCACGATGGGGACGCGTTCGATGTCGATTTTGTTCAGATCGGCCTCTTCGCAGAATTTCCACTCTTTGGGCTTTACGCTATGAATGAAATACTGCTCCATCGCAATCGCCTCCCGTCTTTGCAATCAGATTTCGTCCGCGTCGATGGATGTCGTCGTCGTGTTGCCGTTACGGACTTTGTAGAGCGTCAGCGTGAGCTGGCTGTATTGTACGCCGTAGGCATCTTGTATCTGCTCGAGCTCGAAGTTTTCGGACTTCGAGCCGCGCGATGCTGTCCCGCCCTCGTAGAGATTGATGTAGCGGACTTGATACGTACCAGGATCGAGGTTGTCCGCTGTGAACTGTCCGCCCTGGCGGATATAGAACGACCTCACCGGCATCATCGCTTCCGCATCCCAGATGCGGACGTAGACCGGCATATCGTTCCGCGAGTTGTCGATCGTGACTTCGCAAAGGCCGGAATCATTGAGAACGGGCTCGGACGGATTGTAGCCTGTCATGACGCCCGAACGCGCGACCGGCTCGACCTCTTTCTTTTTCTCCGGCTTCTGGGCGGGTGCTGACGCAGGCTCGCTTTTCTGTGCGGAAGATGACGAGGACGAGATTGATGCGCTCGGAGCTTTCGCCTGTTGTGTAACGGCTGGCTTCTTCGGTGGTGGCGAAGATGAATTTTTCTGTGATGAGGAAAAATAGGATGCGCCGAGCAAGGCGACAATGATGAGAGCCGCGATTTTCCACTTGTGGCTCTTGGATTTTGAAGGTTGAGGCGATGGCTGCGCTTGCGGCAGAGTTTGCTGTCCAGGCGTAGAACGTATATTCGCATTCGGCTTTGTGTTCTTTCGCGTCAGCGACTGATCTTCGTCTGGATTCTGGAACTTTTGCCCATAGTAAAAATTCGTCTTGCTATACGTCCACCATGCTAATTCTCCAGCTTTGTAATAGAAGCGAGTGGTTGCCATGCAATTTGTCTTGTCATATTCTGTCGGAATATAAACGAACTGCTGGCATCCAGATTTTTCTACACGAAGCCAAAACATTTTTTTCGTATATTTCGACAGGAGATATTTCCATTGCGCAGTCGTTTGGTTGCGTTTTTTCCCATTTTCCACATAGAGGACGTTTCCCGCCAATATACAGTATCGTTCTCCATCGCATGTTTCATTCGTCAGGCAGTGGACGGACGAGAGTTGCAGATACTGTTCCAGCCCTTGATGTAAATCCGTCCGAACCCAGTCGTTGGCGGAATCGTAAAATACTGGTTCATTCATCCATGCTGGGAAGCGAAGGGCATCCATATAATCAGCATCGGCCAATTCCGTAATGCCAGAAAATCCTTTGCTCAATTTCTCACCCCCATCATTTCAACAAATCTGACAGCTGCCCACAGTGATTTTTGACGGCGGCGATCATGACACGTTCAATGATATGCGTATTCATATCATCAAGATAAGATGCGTGAGCAGCATATTTTCCTTGTTCTGCGGCAACCCACAACTCGCCGTCTTTCGCGTAAATGCTTAGTCCTGCTTTCCACGAGAACAGCTTTTCTCCCGAATGGAAAAGTCCTTGCCGATGAAGCCAAACACCCTTGTCGTAAAACGCAATCCCGCCAACCTGTATGCTTTCCCCGTTTTTCGTATGAAGCAAGGTGTCAAAAATCAATCTCATGCCGACCGCGTTCCATAAATGTTCGACGATTCCTTTGAACTCTGCCTCGTTCGAAGGGGTGACGTTCACCGTTTCTGCTTTTGATTGATACGATATCCGATAATCTGTCCCCGCAGGAATGAAATTGACGGATTTTGATATTCCGCCCCACTTGACTCCAACGACATCTTCCAAAGGGATTCGTTTCCCTTGATAAAAAATCCCGTGCTCGGAAATTTCAAATGGGTCGCTTATCACCGTGCCGAGTTCTGCATGGTAGTAGATGCTTTCGGCCCATTTCCGATGCTCTTCTTCGTCCTTCCGCTGCTGCTCCATCGCTTTATGCATATCATCAATGACAAATTCAAGTGAGACCGAATCATCTTTCCATCCGCGTCGTAGGCTTGGTACATATTTGTGGACGTGAAGGTCTCGCATGGATAATGTCAGCTGGAGTGCAAGTTGAGGATCATGGAAGCGGTTGTTCATCGCTAGGGAAACACCGCGAATCTGATGCCAAAGATCGACTGTAGGTTCGTGTTCGCGTCCCTTTGACATCGCGAGCATCTGCAACGGCTCCATGACGCGCTGCCAATTTCTCATGCCGGCAACGATTTCATTCATGGCCTGTGAGAGAATGTGCTTTTTGTTTTCCTCTGGGGCGTCCTCTGCCTTTTGCGAGAACGAAATAGATTGTTCAATGCGTTCGGCTTGTCTATCAGCAAATTGTTTGGTCTCCATCTCGTACATCGCGAGCAGCGATTCGACGAGTTCTGAAGCACGTTCCTCCCCGTGCTTTGTCATTTCATCTGCAATCAAATGAACAGATGCGAGCAACTGGTCTACTTCGAGCGTGTTCATTTTTCGCTTGATGGCATCGATGATGACCTCGCGCCGTTGATATAGATGATCCAGTACCTCGGCTTCATCGACTCCCGGCATCCCCGCCTGTTCTCGATTTTCGTTGATTTCACTTGGCAGCTCGGAATATTCAAATGCCTCTGGATCAAACTCGATTTCCAAGATCTTCAGGATATCGACGATGTTCTTTCCAAAGGTATCTTTCGAGAGGCGCGCATAGTTTCGTTTTGCAATCACCTCCATCTGATAATTCGCCCGGTCGTATTCATCGTGAAATTCGACTGGCGTGCCTCCTGCGTTTCTTCCATGCAACAAATCCAAAAGAAGCAGCTCTTCTTCCTGTGAAGCGTAGACAAACCACCCCAGCTCCGCATCCAGCCTCTTTCCGCTGTCGAGCAGCGCCTCTTTTGCCTGCTCGATGGTCTCTGGGTCTTCGAACAGCGCCTTTTCCTCGGCCTTGTCGAGAATGGTCTGCTTCGTGTCTTTCGTCGAGACTTCGAGGATGTAGAAGGGATTTTGTTCGATCAGCATTTACTCGTCACCTGCCGTTCCTGTCTGGAATCCGATCGTACGCTTCGGCTTGCCGCCGTCGATGCCTTTCACGACGGCTTCGAGCGTGTCCTGACTGATGCGCTCTTTTTTCTCCTTGACCGTACGGCGGCCAGCTTCTTTGACGAGATAGGCGACATCGGCCATGGACTTTCCTTCGAGTGTTTTCGCGAGCGCGTCTACTTGGATGTCAGGCTCTGCCGGCACGCCTGCAAGCTGCTGCTTCAGGAGCGCGGAAATCTCTTCTTTGCTCGGCATCCCAACTTCGACGACGTGATCGAACCGGCCTTTGCGCTTCACCGCTTCATCGATGTCGTCGAGGCGGTTCGTCATGGCAAGGACGAGGACGTGCTTTTCCTTTGCTTTCTGGAGGATACGCAAAAACTCGTCGACTTCCTCCGTGTGATGGAGGTTGTGGCCGCTGTAGTCGCGGCTCGAAAGGAAGGATTCCATTTCGTCGATGAGCACGACGGACGGTGCTTTTTCCATCGCAGCGGTGAACAGCTCGGAAATCTTCTTGCTCGTCTCGTGGATGTAGGTGCTGCCAATCGTGCCGGAATTGACGTAGAACGTCGGCCAACCGAGATATTCTGCAACTTTCTCCGCTGCGTACGTCTTGCCCGAGCCCGGCGGGCCGTATAGGAGCACCGCGCCGGGAAATTCGATGCCCATGCGAGCGTATGCCTCGCTATTGCGGATGATGTCGATGATATAGTCGTTGATGAACTCTGTGAGCTTCTGCCGACCATAGAGCTTGAAGGGCTCTGTTGGAAGTTCATGCTTCGGCGCTTCTGCTTGTTCGGTTGCTGTTTCTTGCTTCGGAAACTCCACGGCGATGCCGGAGGCGTCTGCGATTTCTTTGATGCGTTCGGCAGATGTCCATGTCATGAGGTGGCCAACTTCTTCGAGCTTTTTGACAGAGATAGGGACGCCGCCGGTGAGCCAGCGCCCGAGAATGACATCATCCGACATCCGCGCGTCGGTGTCTTCTTTGTCAACGGTAGGAAGCAGGCGCGCATATTGCTCGAAATAGATGGCAGAGCCGAGTGGAATGTCCGCGCCGACGATGCGCCGCGTCTCGCGCAGCGCTGACGCAAAGGCTTGCGCATCATCGATAGAATCCGGCGCGTCGGCATCCGCGAGCGCTTCGAGACGTTTTCCTTGGATGGAAACGGTATAAAATCCCTTCGCGTCATCTGTTTCGAGCGGATGAAACATTTCTCGTGTTACAAGATGAAGTTCCATCCACCGCTTCAGCAGAGGTTCCAGAACGAGCAGGATTTCGTCCTTTGTGAACGTCTGGCAGATCGTCCAGCCGAGCCCTTTGCTTTTCGCCCGCTGCACGATGAGGCCGTCGCCGAGTTTTGTCCCGCGATAAACGGACATGACACTCACCCCTTGATGATGTTGACGAAATCATTTGAGCGATCCGCTGCACGCGCCTTGCGGGGCAGTGTGAGAATCGCGCCGAGGGTGTGGCGCAGCTTGTCGATTTCATTCGCTTCGAGTGCCTGCTGGCCGATGCCGACGAGCTTGCGGAACGCGGCTGCGTCGATGTAGTCCGCCTCGCGCTTCGATTCTTCCTTGAACCAGTCGATGACGAACCAATTCTGCTGCCAGAGGATGGTGAAGTATTTCCCGTTGAGCTCCGAGAGATAATCATCGAACGAGTTGTCGCGGCGGCGCATCGAGCCTTGGGCGAGGCGCAGGAAGCGCTGGAGCTCCCGCCAATCGTCTTCCGATGCGTACTGACGGATGCTTTCGCAGTTTTCGCGCCAGTGGTCGAGGCGGCTCTTGCGCAATTCCATCGCGTGCTCCTTGCGGATTTCATAGAGCAGGCGCTTCGCTTCATAGAGCTTGTCCGCTGCTTCCTTGCGCGGCTCGGCATCTGGGTTGTCGCTATAGGCGAGGCTCAGGACGTCATCGACTTTTTCCCGCGCCTGACGGATGCGATCGTCTTCGACATTCGCATCGAGGCGGTCAATGCGATCCATGAGCGCGTTACCATCGTCGAGCAGCTGGTCGACCCCATCCGCTGATGTGTAATCGACTGCGCCCTCTTCGCGTGAATAGAAATTGCGGTCGGATTGGAACGAGCTGCCGATCTGCGGCACGGAAATTTCGATGTTCACGTTACCGGAATCAAGGATTTCATAATCGCAGATGAGGTCAGCGCCGGCAGGGAGCACGCCATCCGTCAGGTCACGCCCGTGGATCGCGAACACGCCAATGAAACGGTTGTCGCTGACCGGCTCTTCGATTTCGCCCTCCCAGAGCTTGAAGTTGAGGGAATCTGGCGAATCTGCTTGGATGGCCTGCGTCGCCTTGAACGTTTTGCGGCCTTTCTTCGGCAGGCTGTCACCGACTTGCACGAGCCATTCGAGCTTTGAATCGCTCCCGTCGAGTGATTTCAGCACCTCGACACCGATTGCGTGAGATGCTGGAATGGCCGAGATCGTCGCCGACGTCTTTTCAATGACGATGGTTTCTTCCTTGACTGCGCCGCCGAACGCATCGTACATCGTAATGCGGAACGTATTTGCTCCTGCTTGTGCAAGCGGCACGGTTACGACTTTGCCCTGTGCGAGCGGCAAGCGTCCCGACGTCCAGCCAGTATCTTTCGAATCGACCTGGAACTCCATGCCCTCCGGCAGCGCTTTTTGTACGCGCACGCCGATTTTCGTCTCGTTCTCTGCGGCGCGCGCGATGTAGTTGAACTCTACGGCATCGTCCTCCAGCGAGACCTTGCCACGCACATTCTTTCGGCGACGATCTGTCGTCTGCCAGTCGATGGATTCTGCATAAATGGCAGCGCCCTCGGCGACCGCCGTCATCGGATTGACGTTCACGACGCCGGGGATGCCGAGTTCGAACGACACCTTGTCGCGTAGTGGCTTGTAGTTCGTCGGGCCGCCGATGAAGACGATGTTCTCGAAGTCCGTTGCTTGCAGATGATTCTTCGATAAAAGCTCGCGCACCTTGCCGATAGAATCCATGACCTTTTCCTCGATGATGGGATTGAGGTCATCGCGCGTCAGCGGCACATCCAAAAAGATTTCTTCGCCGTCTGCATCCCGCGACCGCACCTCGAACTCCGTGAGACTGATGCGGCTTTCCTCGCGGCTGGACAGTTCGATTTTCGCGCGCTCGGCTGCCCAGAGCGACAGATTCCTGAGCACTTGATAGTCTGGTTTCGTCACCCATCCGCTCGGCAGATGGAACGTGTCTTCGAGCCACGGCTGGATGACATTCGTGAAGATGCCACGGTCGAAGTCACGCCCGCCACACATGGCGATGCCGCCGTGCGCGAGGAGATTGACGCGCTTGCCGATGCTTTCGGCGATGGCGATGTCGAGTGTGCCGCCGCCGAAGTCGTAAATGAGGAACATTCCGTCCGTCTTTTTGACGCGCATGACACTCATGATGGCGGCGACCGGCTCTTGCATCAACGCGACGTTTCCGATGCCTGCGAGCTCGGCAGCCTCCATCGTCGCCGTCTTCTGCATCTGGTTGAATGCCGCTGGCACGGTGATGACCGTGCCGGTCTCCGGGTCGTTGCGAAATTCCTCTGGCAGATAGCCATACAGCGTTTTGAGGACTTCTGCCGAGCACTCCTCCGGGCGCAGTTCTTTTCCGAGTGCTTTGATGGGAATCATCGTCTTCGTTCCCATGAAGCGCTTGAACAGCTGCGCGGCGTTGTCCTTATTCTGCGGCGCAGCATCATAAGCGCGCTGGCCGACGTATTTGTTGCCGCGCCGGTCGTAGCTGATGCAGGAGGGCGTCACGTCATTTTGCTCCGGGCTTTTCCAGACGTGCGTCTCCTGTCCATCAAACGAGCAGATTGCGCTGTTCGTCGTCCCAAGGTCGATTCCAATATAATTTTTCATTTCTCCGCCCTCCGCAGCATCGCCGTTCCCGTTTGGATGATACGTCCGTTCGCATCGAGGATGGTCGGCTCCATCATGTAGTCAACAACGAGCGATTCCTCTGCATCGAAGTCGTTGAGGTTCAGCGGTGTCGCCGCCACGCCAGCATCATACGGCTTTCCCGCAAGATCGACGAACTGGAAGCCGAACGTTTCCATCGCCGCGTCAATCTGCTTTTCATACCAATCCAAGCGGCTCGCATAGCGCTTCCGTTTTTTCTCATCAATGTCTTGCAGCGCTTTCTCGAACACGCGGACGAATCGCCAGGATTCCGTTGCGAGCTTCCGAAACGCATCCTGACGGTTTTGATTTTCATCTTGCATGGCGATACGCCCTCCGTTCCATTCCGTTTCTCTTGTCTCGTTTCTACAAATCTGTGCGGAAATCCTGCAAAATGAGATTCTTCTTATGGTTGAGTTCTTCCAGATACATCATAAGATTGTCATTTTCCGTATTTTTTCGCTCTATAAAATTTTGTAATTAACGCTATGTACACTTGACAGGGGTAATTTTTCGACGTAACATGATGATAAATAATCATCTTTACATTAAGTAATGTACGACGAAATAGGAGGGATGTCAAGTGGTTTTCTTGGGCGACATCGCCGAGGTCGTTGGAGGAAAAAATGGCTACCGCGCTCGCATGGAAGGAACGCAGCCGCTCTATACCAAAGCCGACTTCGACGACGACTATCACCGCATGAAATTGTCGACGGGCAGCCGCACGATCATCTATTATCAGACGCCGCCGGCGAGCGAGGCGTCCGCGCTTCCGTCTGTCCGCGCGGCGCTGCTCTCGGAGGCGAACCGTGGAAAGGTCATCTATCAGGCGTTCGCCGAGATTCGGCTGTGGAATGAAGCGGTGCATCCGCTGTATCTCTGCTACCTCTTGAACTGTTCGCAGGCCGTCGAGCGCCAGCGGCAGATGCTGAACCAAGGCAGCGTCATCGCGCGAATGTTCGCCGGCAGCTTGAAAGACATCCAGATCGAGCTGCCGGACCTCGACACGCAGGCACAGATTGGCACGGTCTACGCGACGGCGGTCTATCAAGCGTATCTCGAAACGCAGCAGGCCGAGCAGATGATGCAGGGTGTCGTCTCGATCCTGCGCAAGCTGGAGCCGGACGGCACGGAGGAACGGGAGGCGATGACAGAATGAAGCACCAGACGAAAACAGAATGGGAACGTGCGCTCGAGGCCGCCATCCAGTCCGTGCGGAAACTTTGCGACGTGGAGGTCTGCAAAGAGGTCGCGCTCGGTCTCGTCGCGTACAAATTCCTTTCGGACAGCCATCCAGATTTGAAACGGGATTGGACGTTCCCACTGCTGCTGAATCGCGCAAGCGACGGATTTTTGACGACGGACGAGCTCGCAGAGACGCTTCGGGCTGTGTCCCTCTCTGTCCCCGCTGCTGACGGCATCTTTGACGATATGGAAGAACGACTGCAAGCGCTGTCGCCATCCGAGGACAAGCGGGAAGACGTACTGAAAGCCATTTTTGAAGCGCTCGCGCCGTTTGATTTTTCCAAAATGAATCCAGCCACGCGCGGCGCTGCTTATGCGCGACAGGTCGAAGTGCTTTCGGCCAATCGAAAAGCACCTGTCTCCGTCACGCCTGCCGCTGTCTCGGAGCTCATCGCTACCATCGTCACGCAGGGCAAACGCGAAAGCGCAGCCGTCAGCATCTACGATCCGACGATGGGCTCGGCTTCGTTGCTGCTGCAAGCAGGCGCGTCCCTCGCGGAAGAAACCGCCGTCCGCTACTACGGGCAGGAAATCGATCATCGGGTTATGTGTATCGCCCGCCGGAACTTCCTCCTGCACGGCATCGCGCCAGAGGCTGCGCATCTCAAAGAGGGCGACACGCTGGCCGAGGATTGGCTCATCAACCAGACGGAAGGAACGCCCTACGATATTGTTGTCATGAATCCGCCGTACGGCGCGCGCTGGGCGGCCGATCCGCACCTCGTCTACGATCCGAGGTTCATCGACGTCGGCATCCTGCCGCCGCGCACGCACGCGGACAACGCCTTTCTGCTGCATGGCCTCTACCATCTGAAGGACGATGGCGCGATGGCGATCCTCCTGCCGCACGGCGTTTTGTTCCGCAGCGGGCCGGATGGCAAGATTCGCCAGTATCTTATCGAGCACGGCCTCATTGACGCCATCATCGGACTGCCGGCGAATCTGTTCTACGGCACGAAGATTCCTTGCGCCCTGATGATTTTGAAGAAGCAGCGTCAAAGCCAAGACATCCTCATCATTGACGCCAGCAAGGAATACGAGCCAAACGGTCGGCAGAACGTCCTCACGAAACAAAACACGCAGCGCATCTTACAAACCTACCTGCATCGCGAGGAAGAGCCGCATTTCTGTCACATTGCGACGCTTGATGAAATCCGCGCGAACGACTACAATCTCAACATCCCACGCTACATCGATACGTTCGAGCCAGAACCAGAGTGTGATCTAACAGCTCTTACGCAGGAGATGGATGCACGTCGTCAGAAAATCACGGAAAACAAAGCCGAGCTGCTGCGCGCGATGCAACAGCTTGCGCCACACGATAAAGATACGACGCAGGCGATACAATCGTTCCAGAATATGTTAAAATAAAAAGAGAAAATGCCGCAGAATGGCAGATGGAAAGAGGTCACGATATGTTCACATCCGAAGAACTGGAATCGCGCCTATGGGAAGGTGCGAACGAGCTGCGCGGCTCGATGGATGCCAGCCGTTACAAAGACTATATGCTCGGCCTGATGTTCTACAAATTCCTCAGCGAAAAGACGCTGGCCGCGTTTCAGCAAATGACGAAAACCTCTGCGACCGGCAAGGAACTTCTGAACGCATATCAGACGATGTGGGACGCACGCGGCGAGCAGCTGAAAAGCCGCTTCCTCAAAGACCCTGGATATTACATCTTGCCGGGCGACCTTTATGACAAGTGGATGGAAGACATCGGAAACGGCACGTTTGAGCTTCAGAACGTCATCGACGCGTTCAGCAACTTCGACCGCATGATCCAAAACTCCGCGAACAAGGACGATTTTGAAGACCTGTTCTCCACGATGGATCTCACGGATTCCGCGCTTGGCCCGAACCTCAATGCGCGATCGAAAAACATCAGCAAGCTCATCCAGATTTTCTCCGATTTTTCCATCACCGACCATCAGAAAAACGACATCATCGGCGATGCCTATGAATATCTCATCGGGCAGTTCGCGATGGAATCCGGCAAGAAGGCCGGCGAGTTCTACACGCCGCATCAGGTTTCGGACGTCATCGCCCGCATCGTCACGCACAGCGTCCCGGAGCTCACGAGTATCTATGATCCTTGCGTCGGGTCAGGCTCGTTGCTCCTCACGGTGAAATATTATCTCGACGAGGAAAAGAAACGCACGCTGCACTACTATGGGCAGGAGAAAAACACGGCGACGTACAACCTCACGCGCATGAACCTCATGCTGCATGATGTGAAGCCCGCCATGATGGACATCAAAAACGCCGACACGCTCGAAGACGACTGGCCGGAAGACCCCACGCGCAAAGATGAAGGTCGTTTGTTCGATGCCGTCGTCATGAATCCGCCGTACAGTTTGAAGAATTGGAACACGAAGCCCCTGACCGTCAGCGATCCGCGCTTTGAGATGGCCGGCGTTCTGCCGCCGGACAACAAGGGTGATTATGCGTTCCTCTTGCACGGCCTCTACCACCTCGGCCCGGACGGCACGATGGCGATCGTCCTGCCGCATGGCGTCCTGTTCCGTGGCGCAGCCGAGGGCACGATCCGTGAGCGCCTGATCGAGCACAACGTCATCGACACCATCATCGGCCTACCGGACAAGCTCTTTACGAATACCGGCATCCCCGTCATCATCCTCGTGCTGAAGAAAAACCGTCCGCTCGGCGCGCCCATCCTCTTCATCGACGCCGCGAAGGGATTCGTGAAATCCGGCAAGAACAACCGCCTGCGCGAGCGCGACATCGCGAAAATCGTCGATACGTATCTCGACCGTCACGAAGAGAAGGGATACAGCCACCTCGCCCCGCTCTCGGAAATCAAAGACAACGGCTGCAACCTCAACATTCCGCGCTACGTCGAACGCCTCGATGACGACATCCCGCACGACGTCGACGGCCACCTGCTCGGCGGCATCCCGGAAAAGAACATCGCTGCGCAGCGCGTTTTGCAAGCGGTCGTCCCGGAACACGTCGCCACAGCATTCCACGAGGTTCGCCCAGGCTATGTGGGCATGACGGCCACGCTCGAAGACTTGCGGGAAAACGTCCTGCAAGATGCGCGTGTCACGCGCGAAGCGGACAAGCTGCGCGGCGAAGTGGATGCGTACATCGGAACGTATTGGGAACAGTTCAAAGCCATCCGCGCCGAGGGTGCGCATCCGAACATCGTACGCCTCCACAGCACGATGCTCCAGCAAATCAAAGACATCCTTGCTGGACATCCGTTTCTCGACATCTACAGCGGCTATCAGATCATCGCCGACCTCTGGGCGAGTTCGCTGACGAATGACCTCGAGATCATCACGGGCGAAGGATTCTACGAAGCGGCAAAGCTCGTAGAAAAGCACATGGTAGAAAAGACCGTCAAGGGAAAGAAAGAAGAAGTGCAAGACGGCTGGGATGGCCGCGTCATCCCGAACGAAATCGTCGCGGAAGTCCTCTATGCCGACCGCCTCGCCGACCTCCATCACGCAGAGGAAGCGCAGCAGGAGGCAAAAGCAACGCTCGCGGCCTGGGCAGAGAAAGCAGCGGACGAAAGCACGCCGGAGGGCGATCTCCTCGGCGGCCTGTTGAAAGAGGACAAGAGCGGATTCGATACGAAGCAGTTCAATGCCGCCGTGAAGCAGGCGGTGAAAAGCAGCGAGGAAGCGAAGATGCTGCAAGAGGTCAAGCATGCGATGAGTGCCGTGACCGCTGCGAACCGCGCAGTGACCGATAAAAAGAAAGCGCTCAAAACGGCGGTCGAATCGCGCTATCCGACCTTCACGAACGCAGAAATCGACAAGATGCTCTGGCGCAAATGGTTCGACCGCATCACGGATCGCATCGTCCACCTCGTCCGCGAACCGCTCGACCGCGAGCTCGACACCATCGCCATGCTGCGCAAGCGGTATGGCGAAACGCTCGACGATATCGACGGAGCGATCAGCGAGCAGGAAGCAGCGTTCGCAGCGATGCAGGCGGAATTGGTGGTGACGGAAGGATGAAGCAGGAAAAGCACGTGCCGAAACGGAGGTTTCGGGCGTTTGCGGAGGAATGGAACGAAACGCCGTTTGATGAAGTGTTTGACACGAGCGTTCCGACCAATACGTTCGCTCGTGACGACTTGAATGATGTCGCTGGAACTGTGCGAAACATTCATTATGGCGATGTCCTGATAAAATATTCTGCGATTGTAGACGCACAAAAAGAGGAGATTCCGTATCTGAACGAAGGAATCTCCATAATCACGGACGAACGTCAATATCTGCAAAATGGCGATGTCGTGATGGCAGATACGGCAGAGGATGAGACTGCTGGAAAAGTTGTCGAACTTGAGAATGCGGAGGAGCATTCGATGATTGCCGGCCTCCATACGATGGTCTTGCGACCGACATTTCCGTTTGGCGCGAAGTTCCTCGGTTACAAGCTCAACGCACCCAGCTACCATGAGCAGCTGATTCCATTGATGCAGGGAACAAAAGTCACGTCCGTCAACAAGCAAGCGCTTTCTGAAACGAACATCGCCTATCCGAGCAATCTGGCAGAACAAGAACGTATTGGCGAATTTCTCTATCGCCTCGATGCGTTGCTCTCCATTCACGAGCGCAAGCTCCAGAAGCTCGAACATTTGAAACAGGCATATCTCGCCGAGATGTTTCCCGCCAAGGGCGAACGGCAGCCGCGGAGACGGTTCAAGGGATTCAGCGGAGACTGGGACGGAAAAACGCTCGGCGAGCTCCTAGCATTTTCCAACGGATTCAATGGAAGTCGCGAAATGTATGGCCACGGCATCAAATACATCAGCGTCATGGACATCCTGAACAACGACTACATCGTCTATGACAACATCCGTGGACAGGTGGATGTATCGGAGGAAACGGCGAAAACCTTTGCCGTGACGTACGGGGACGTTCTCTTTCAGCGCAGCTCGGAGACGTTCGACGAAGCCGGCACATCCAATGTTTATGTTGATGCCGACCGTCCTGCGGTTTTCGGCGGTTTTGTCATCTGCGGCACGAAGGTGGAGGAGTATGATCCCTTCTTCATGAAGCACCTTTTAGACACGAAGCCTGTGCGCCATCAAATCATCAGCACGGCACAAGGGGCGCAGCACATCAATGTCGGGCAGGAATCTTTGAGCCATGTGCAGATTTTCCTTCCGAGTATGAACGAGCAACAGAAAATTGGTGCATTCTTCCGAATCATGGACAAAAAACTGCAGTCCGAACAGCAAAAACTCGCGAAACTCCGAGCCCTGAAACAAGCCTATCTCTCCGAGCTCTTTGTCTGAAAGGCGGCAGCACATGAGCAATAAAGATAAAAACGCATCAGAACGACAGTTCCAAGAGGATTTTGTCCAGCGCATGACACGCTACCGTTGGAAAGCGCCGGATTTCTTGAATGGCAACCGGCATACGGTCACGGTACAAACGCTCATTGAAAATTGGCGGCAGGAGCTGAACCGGCTGAGCGCTGACCAGCTCGAAGGCGTCCCACTCACGGATGCGGAGTTTTCGCAGGTGCTCGCGAAGGTGAACCAGATCGCCGACAGCTACGAGGCCGCGAAGCTCCTCGCGATGGAAAACTCCACGGGCAAAATCGACGGCATCCTGCGCGACAAGCTCCCGGGCGTCACGCGGAAGCAGATCACGCTCACGATTTTCCGTAAGGCGGCCGTCGGCGGCGGGGATTCGACGTACCAAATCGCGCGCGAGGTGCAGACGGCGAGCAACAATCGTTTTGACGTCGTGCTGCTCATCAACGGCCTGCCGCTCATCAACATCGAGATGAAGCGCGCCGACGTGCCGCTCGCCGAGGCGTTCGCACAGTTCCGCCGCTATTACAAAGATGGCGAGTACGTCCATAATTTCATGGCGTTCTCGCAGATGATGGTCATGATGTCGCGCACGGAGACGCGCTATTTCGCGACGCCGCGCAGCTTGGATCGTTTCAATGAATCGTTCGTGTTCCATTGGGCCGATCACGAGAACCATCCTATGAACGACTGGCGCAACATCGTCGACAACTTCCTCAAAATCCCGATGGCGCATCAGATGGTCGGCGACTACGCCGTCATCGACGAAGCGGATCGCGAAGAAGACCGCCTGCTCATGCTCATGCGACCATATCAAGTCTATGCGTTGCAATCCGTCGAGCTCGCGGCCTTCGGACGCGATAACAAAGAGAACCGCGCGCATGGCGGCTACGTCTGGCACACGACCGGCTCCGGCAAAACGATCACGAGCTTCAAGACGGCGCTGTTCCTCTCGACGCGCGCAGGTTTTGACAAAATCGTCTTCATGGTCGACCGCCGCGAGCTCGACAAGAATACGACGCAGCGCTTTCTCGAATATGCAGCCTACGAGCCCGTGGATGTCGATGCGACGCCATCGACCGCAGCGCTCTCGAAAAGCATGAAGCATCGCGGCATCGTCGTCACGACGACGTTCAAGATGAACGAGCTCGTGAAAAAACTCGTGGAGAACGACGATTTCTCGCTCGCAGAAAAGAATATCGTCTTCATCATCGACGAGGCGCATCGTACGACGATGGGCGACATGATGAAGACGATCAAAGATTATTTCCGCAAGAACGGCCTGTTCTACGGCTTCACCGGCACGCCGCTCTTTGACGAGAATCACGTGCGCGGTCGCATCAACGAGAAGAGCGAGCTCATCAAGACGACAGAAGACCTGTTCGGGCCGCTGCTCCATGCGTACACGATTGAGCAGGCCATCGCCGACCGCAACGTGCTCGGTTTCCATGTGCAATATGTAAATACGGGCGAGTTCCAGAGCTACGACGCGCTGCGTGAGCAGCTGGCCGCAGCACTCGCGTCGCTCCCAGACAACACGAAAACGCCGGACGAGCTTGAAGAGATTGTCGCGGAGTGGAGCAACGCCAAGGTCGAAAGCGAGGCAGAGAAATACGGCCTGCTCGCGTACCAGGACGAGACACACATCCCGCGCGTCGTCGAGCGCATCCTTGCCGGTTGGGAGACGCAGTCGCAGGGGCGGACGTTCAACGCCATCTTGACCGTGGCCTACAAGAAGCGCGTGCTCGATTACTACAAAGAGTTCCAGAAACAGCTGGCCACAGAGGAGAACCCGATCCATATCGCCATGACGGTCAGTTTCGGCAATCCGAACGCACCCGACCGTCTGCCGCAGGAATTTATCGAAGAGATGTTCCGCGACTACGCGGAGTTCACTGGCGTGGAGTTCGTCGCCGGCGACCAGCGGCACGGCGAGGATGCGTATTTCGCCGACCTCACCGTGCGCGGCCAACGTGGCGGCAGCGGGCGCAATCCGAAGAACATCGACCTCATCATCGTTGCCGACCAGATGCTGACGGGTTGGGACGACAAATATCTCAACACGCTCTACAACGACCGCATGCTGGAACTCCAAGGACTCATCCAAGCGTATTCCCGCACGAACCGTGTGCTGAACGCGCGCAAGGAGTTCGGCACGGTCATCAACTACTTGCGCCCAGCACAGACGAAAGAAGCTGTCGACGAAGCGCTGCGCCTCTACTGCAAAGGCGGCGAGAACGCACACGTCATTGTCGATCCGTATGATACTGCTGTTCTTGACTTCCGTACAAAAGTCGAAGCGATGCGCGATACACTGCCTGACCCGACCGCATGGGCAGAACTCGTAAGCGACGACGAGGCGCGCGACGCGTTCCTCAAAGCGTTCCGCAGCGCAGCAAAACAGCTGCGCTGTCTCGAACAGTATTACGAGTTCGCATGGGACACGGATCGCTTCGGCATCGACGAGCCGACCTGGCTGAACTACGTCGGCGCGTACAAGAACCTCCGTCCGAAAACGGAAGAGCCGGAAGATGACATCATCCGTCCGCTGCCAGGTCACACGAAAATCATCGGTGGTACGCAGGTCACGGCGAGTTACATCCTGAGCCTCGTCGGCGAAAAGACGCGCGTCGTTGATGGCGTCCGCGTCATCGACAGCGAAGCGCTGCGCCTCATCCTTGAAAAAATCAGGGAACTCGAAAATCTCGGCAACAAGCAACAGGCCGACACCCTCAATGAGTTTGTCAGCGACCTCCAGAATGGAAACATCCCCGCTGGAAATGACACGGACAATGCCTTTTCCACATGGAAGCACCAACGCTATACCGCAGCCGTGCAAGCGTTCGCTGCCGCTTGGGGCGTGCAACCGAATCTCCTCGAAAGCGCGATCAAGCTCTACGATCCGACCGCACCCGGCACGATTCCCCGTCTCGACGACATCCGCGACACACTCGACTATGACGGAGCGACAGAGAAGCACGGAGACTATTTCAACCACGGATGCGAGCTCGAAGACCGGCTACCAGAGTGGATTCGCGAGATGCGGGAGACATATATCGATTGAAAATTCAACGGATAACAAGACGCCCGCCGGCACAAATTTCATGTGCCGACGGGCGTTCTCTGTGCGAGCAAAAGATTCAATCGTCCATGTGATTCCAGTAATCAATCATATCCGGTTCCTGTGCGCGCTCGCAGGTGAAGATTTCGCATTTGTTGTAGCAGATGGAGGAATACAATGTCCCAGCATGATTTCGGAAACGATGCAGGCTTGCGTTCTTTCGCAACTTGACATTCACACGCTTGTCATGCGCGGAATCGCGAAAAATCATTCCGTCATTCGTCCCGCAATCATTGAGCCAGTCCTCCATGACATGATTGTTCGGCCCGTCAACGGGCTCTTCCATCAACTCGTCCAAGCTCAAGCACAGTACCTCGGCCACGCGCTTGACATCCGTATACAATGGCGTGTTTTTTCCGCGCTCCCATTTTTGCACGGTTGTCTCTGCAACATTCAACTTTTCTGCCAGATCGCGCTGCGTCCACTCGTGCTGCTTGCGCAGAATTTTCAGGTTCTCCGAGAAGATACTCATAGAACCACCTCCCGCATCAACGATAGCACAAACGGCGCGCATCCGCACCCGATTCAAAATCGGGATGCCTACTTGATTCTATGAATAGAATCGTTTATACTAAATATAAAGTTGATTTTGATATTTATATTTATAAAAAAGGATGCTTATGAGCTTTTTCTCGAACTTCTTTACGCCGCGCTCGTCGTTCTCGCCGGAGCAGACGCAGCGGATTCGGCGGGCGATTATGCCGTTTTCCGAGGTAGAGGATTATCGCGGGAAGGGGACGGTCGCCCGGCAGAACTTCCAGCGGATGCAGCAGGCGAATCGGATGCTGCTGATCCTGTTTGTCTTGAACTCGGTGCTGCTGTGCGCCACGGCGATATTTGCGCCGGAGGCGACGACGCACGCGTTTTTCTATGCGTGGCAGGTGGCGCAGTTCTGCTTTTTGATGGTGCTCGCGTATCGCTTCGGACGTGCGCGCAGGGCGTCGTCATGAAAGTGCTGCGGTCAATCGTTTTGTCCGCGCTGCTCGTGGTGGGCGCGATTGATTCGGCGGGCGCTGCGGAGCTGCCGGTGACGTCGCCGTTTGGATGGCGCGTGCATCCGATTTCTGGCGACTGGCGTTTCCATGCCGGCGTCGATCTCGGCTATCCGCAGGGCGTCGGCATCTCGGCGCTCTTTCCTGGCATTGTGACAGCCGCCGGCGATTTCGGCGACGGCTACGGGAATCAGGTACTCGTCTATCATGCGGACGGCGACACGTTCACGCGCTACGCGCATTGCAGCGCGGTCTTCGTCTGCGATGGCGAAGCGGTCGAGGCCGGGCAGGTGATCGGCACGGTCGGCAGCACGGGAAACGCGACCGGCCCGCATCTGCATCTGGAGTATATCGTTCCAACGGAAGACGGCTATGCCTATGCCGATCCGATGGATCTGTTTTGAAAGGGGAACTACATGAACAACGTCAATCTCGTCGGACGTCTGGCAAAGGACGTCACGCTGCGCTTCACGAAAAGCGGGAAGCCGGTCGCCACGTTCGATCTCGCGGTCAAACGCCGGTTCGCGCGGGAAGGAGAACCGCAAGCGGATTTCTTCCCCATCGTCGTTTGGGGCGCGCAGGGCGAATCGTGCAACGAGCACATCGCGAAAGGCCATCTCGTCGGCGTCAAAGGACGGCTGCAAGTGCGCAGCTATGATGCGAAGGACGGAAGCAAGCGCTACATCACGGAAATCGTCGCGGAAGACGTCGATTTCCTCGCCGCCGCTGGCGGAAGGGAAGCGCGCGCAGAAGTCGAAGACGAAGAAGTGCCATTCTGATGCAACTTAATAACACTTATGCAGTTGAATCAGTCTGATTCACCCAAACGCAGAAATCGCCGGTCGCGCTGCTGTCTTTTCGACAGTCACGCGACCGGCGATGTTGTTTCAGATGTGCTCGCCAAGGAGTTCTGTTACGTTACATTCCTTTGCGTACTTTGACCAGCCGGGTTCGTCGTCGAACGAGCGGATGCGCTGCTCGGCTTCGTAGGGCGTATCGTAGATTTCGCGATACACCTCGCCCTCCCTGCCGCGCGGGCAGGTGTAGAGCGTCGTTTTTTCGATGGGCTCGACGTGCGCCACATGGAACGATGCATCGTCTTCCGCATCGCTATAGACCGCGAGCGTCTTGTCCTTGAACTCGATCAGCATCTTGCGGGCATGTTTCATGGAAAGGACGAAATGGCGCTTGCGCTCGATGCTCAGGAGGGGAAGGATCGTCTGCCGGGCTTCTTCGACGGCCTGTTCCTTCGGCCACGTTTTCCCCATCAAGGCATCTGTGACGATGCTTTCAATCGTGTTGCGATGCGACCAGAGGCGCGCAGCACCTTCCGGCGTGATGAGCCAGCCAACGCTCGTGAGAACGGCCTCGTCTTCGGTGAGACGTCCTTTTTTGCACGCGTCGAGCACGTTGACCGTCGCGACGGAATATTGTTCGGAGACGGCGGCGGTGCTCAAAAGTTTCGCAACGTCGTAAATGCTATGAATTTCCATCGTCGTCCTCCTGTCCGCTGTTCATCATCTTTTCGACCTCGACGGTCAAATAATCCAGCAGCTCTTTCTGTTCTTGAATCACATGATCCTTTTCGCGCAGCTGATCCTGTTGTTCGAGGACGAGCGCTTGCAGTTTCCGATTCTGTTCTTCCAGTTTGACGGCATCGCCGCTTTCATTCTGGATGGCTTGCAGGGAATCATTGTACTCCGTGAACACGTCGAACAGCTGCTTTTCGAGCAACTGGCAGGTGGCCGTCAGCTGCTCGTGCGCGCGCTGCAAGTCAACGAAGCGTTTCCCGTCCTTGCCTGCCTGGTATTGCTGGAGGAGCTTCGTGAACATTTCGTTCTGCGTCATCTGGTTTCGTTTCGACAGCTCGTAGAAAAGCTGTTTGATGTCACCGCGCACGCGGATGCTCAGGACATCATTCTCCGTCGAAGTCATAGGCCGGCTCCCTTCTTTTATCGTCTGTCTATATTATACCATGTTCATTGACTTAATACAATATTTACGCAAGCGATTTTATGCGCTATAATAAAAATGACAATAATTTACAACCTGCACTTTCCAAAAGCAGGGATGATCCTTTTGTGAAAATAGGGCACGCTCCAAATGAGCAGTTTTGGAACGTGCCATTTTCATAGTCAAAAGTGTTCAAAAATCATTTTTTGACAAACTAGCAATCATCATCTAGGATTCATTTACACGGGCAGGAGGGAAACACCATGAAAATCGGGTACGTTCGCGTCTCAACGGTCGAGCAACATGAAGAGCGGCAAGTCGTCGAGCTTCAGGAAAAGGTCGGGGTCGAGCGGACATTCATCGACAAGCTATCCGGCAAAAACACAGAGCGCCCAGAGCTCCAAAAAATGATCGACTTTGCTCGCGAAGGTGACACGATCTATGTCTCGGAGTTCTCGCGTCTCGCGCGCAGCACGAAAGACCTGCTCGACATCGTTCAAAAATTGAAGAACAAGGGCGTGCAAGTCGTCTCGCTCAAAGAAAACTTCGACACAACAACGCCAGCCGGAGAACTGGCGATGACGCTCTTCGCAGCCATCGCAACATTCGAGCGGAAAATCATGCTGGAGCGCCAAAAAGAAGGAATCGCGCTCGCCAAAGCGCGCGGCGTCTATCGAGGACGCAAGCAAAAACCGAAACCGTCCAACTGGCAGGAACTCGTGGAAAGATACCAGTGGCGAGACATCCGTTCCGTTTCCGAGCTTGCCCGCGTATGCGGATGCAGCCGGAATACCATTTACACATGGCTGCGGGCCTCTGGCGTTATCATCAATCCACGATAACTATACTTATATTTTGCATTTCTATCGCAAAGTCTGATTTATATTCTTATCGCAATGAATTAAATTGCATATTTGATAAAGTAATGATAAAATATGTATCACTAAAAACAGCAAAATGCGATGGAGGTGCAGCACATTGGAAAATCGAAGCTATCTCATCATAGACCTCAAGTCATTCTACGCCTCGTGCGAGTGCGTGATGCGCGGGCTTGATCCGATGACGACCGATCTCGTGGTCGCGGATGCAGCGCGCGGGCGCGGGACGATCTGCCTCGCCGTGTCGCCGTCGCTGAAAGCGAAGGGCGTGCGCAACCGTTGCCGCGTCTTCGAGATTCCCGCGCGCTTCCGTTACATCATGGCGACACCACGGATGCAGCTCTACCTGAACTACGCTGCCGAAATTTACAGCATCTACCTTGATTACTTTTGCAAGGAAGACATCTTCGTCTACTCCGTCGATGAGGCGTCTTTCGGTACATCACCGGCTACACGGCGATGTACCGAAAGACGCCTCGTGAGATGGCGCGCTTCCTGCTCGGCGAGATCGAGCGCCGCCTCGGCCTGCCGGCGACGTGCGGCATCGGGACGAATCTCTATCTTGCAAAAATCGCGCTCGACATCACGGCGAAGCACGCGCCTGACCGCATCGGCGCGCTTGACGAGGCAACGTTTCGCGCGACGCTCTTGGATCACACGCCGCTCACGGACTTCTGGCGCATCGGCCATGGCATCGAACGACGGCTGCTTCGCATGGGGCTGCGCACGATGGGCGACATCGCGCACGCACCATACAAGACTATCCGCAAAGCGTTCGGCATCGACGGCTACCTCCTGTACGATCACGCATGGGGACGCGAGCCGACGACGATTGCCGAGATCCATGCGTACCGTCCCGAGACGCAATCGGTCTCCGAGGGGCAAGTCCTCCTGCGCGACTACAGCTATAGCGAGGCGCGCGTCGTGCTCGTCGAAATGGCCAACCAGCTCGCCCTGAATCTCACGTCGCGCCACGTTGTCACCGCGTCCGTTACGCTCGCCGTCGTCTACAGCGCGCGTCCCGATTTCTTCCTGCCGCCGGCCTCCGGCACCGTCCGCCTCGATACGACGACGAACGCGAGCTCCGTCATCACGGACGCGCTCAAAACATTATACGAACGCATTGTCCTGACCGGCCACCCCATCCGCCGCATCCTGCTCTGTGCGAACCATGTCGAGCCGGAAGCGCGGCAGGAGCTCTCGCTCTTTGCACCGCCAGAAGCAGAGACGCGGGAACGCGCACGCCAGCAGACGACGCTCGCACTTCATCAAAGATTTGGGAAGAACGCGCTACTGCGGGCGACCGACCTCCTCGCCGCCGCCACGCGGCGCGCGCGCAACGAACAGATTGGAGGACACAAAGCCTATGGCAATCAAGAGACCGTGGAACCGCGCAAAAATCTTCCAGCCCTTCGACGCACTGCCGGGGCTGCGGGAGCTCCTGCGCGAAAAAGAGCGCGAGCATGAAGCGCGGTACAACGCGAACGGCAACGAAGTCGCCGGCGAGGACAACGCCAAGCTGCCACCCGACGCCACCGAAGCCCCCCAAGAACCACTGCGACCGGCATGATTCCATGCCGGTCGTTTTTTTTTGTTTACATAACGTCTACAATGTTTTGTAAACGTAGACAATATAAAAATATTGATTTTTTATATATTCTATGCTATCTTGATGATGTAGACAATTTGTAAGTATTGTAAACGTAGACATAATTTGAGAAAAGGTGATTGCAGATGGCGAATGACAAAGTGTTTTCTGTCCGTGCCGATGACGCAACAATCGCGCAGCTCGACAAGATTGCCGAGGAAAGCGGGCTCAAAAAAGCCGAGATTCTTCCCGTCCTGCTGACCTCCTACGCCACGGCGCAGGCAAAATCCATCCTGCCGGGTCGGGCGACGGAGATTGAGAACGTCGGGAGCTTGCTCGACCAGATCAAAACCGCGTATATCGCATCGTTGGAGCTCAACGCCAATGCGGAAGAGCGCATCCGCGCGGAGTTCATTGCCCGCATCGAAAACAACGAGCAGGCCATGTCTTCTTTGAAGGAAAAGGCCGACGCGGCGACGGCAGATGCCAAGGACGCGAAATCTGCGCTCGCCGACCTCACGAAAGAGCGTGACGCGCTCGCCAAACGGGCAGAAGCAGCAGAGAACGAACTCGCAAAGGAACACGAGGCCGCCGCTGAAGAAAAAGACCGCCTCGTGAAATTCAACGAATCGTTGCAGGCGCAGGTCGATGCTCTGAAAGAGAAAGTAGATTCTGCGACCGCAGAGCTCCAAGCTGCGACGGCCTTGGAAGAGGAAAGCGCAAAAGCAAAATCCGAGCTCCAAGCAGCCATCCAGCGCGCCGAGAAAGCAGAGGCCGAAGCAGCCGAGCTCTCGAAGAAACTGATGGATGCAACGGAAAAAGCGAAGACGGACGCGACCGTGCTCAAAGGGCGCTACGACGAGAAATTCGACAATCTTCGCGAAAAATTGGAGAACGAAAAACAGTCGGCGATTCTCGACGAGCGCCGCGCCGGCGAAGCGCAGCTGCGCGCCGCCGTGGATGCCGCAGACGAAAAGCATCAAGGGCGCATCGACAAGATGCAGGCTGCCATCGACAAGCTCACGGAGCAGCGCGACGCATGGCAGGAGAAATTCTACGCGCTTCGCGAGGAACAGAAGGGAAGCGAGCAGGCCGAGACGTCTGAATGATAAGGGAAGTGACGTTTCATGGAATTTCACGCGAACGACGAACACGTCTATCTGACGAACGAGCGCGGCGAGCTCTTGGCAAATGCCGATTTCCATGAGACCGCGCCCGGCGTTTTCGACATCTATCACACGGTCGTCCTGCCGGAGCTGCGCGGGCAGGGGATCGCTTCGAAGCTCGTGGCGAAGACCGTGGAAGAGATTCACCGGCGCGGCGGCAAGGTCACGGCGACGTGTACATACGCCAAAGCATGGCTGGAGCGCCATCCGCAAGAGGAGGATTCGATTTCATGAAACATTTTGCGATCATCTACGATTCCAAGACAGGAACGACGAAGCAGGCAGCGGACTGGATCGCTGAAGGGATGCAGGCGACCGGCGATGCCGACGCCAAGTGCTTTTCCATCCAAGACATCGACCTGGCGTTCGTCCGCGACGCGGACGGCGTGATCCTCGGCGCGCCGACGTACTTCGCATCGCTCCCCGGCACGATGAAAGCATGGCTCGAAACGCACGCGAAAGGGCTCGGCCTCGCGGGCAAGCTCGGCGGCGCGTTCGCGACGGAGCAGTACATCCACGGCGGCGGCGAAACGACGATCAGCGAGCTCCTGACGTTCGAGCTCTGCTGCGGCATGGCAGTATATTCGGGAGGCTCGTCCTTCGGCGAACCGTTCATCCACCTCGGCCCGGTCGGATTGAGCGGAAACATCGCGGATTTCCGCGAGCTCTTCCAAGCGTATGGAAAGCGGTTCGCAACGTTCAGCACGCAAGCAAATCGGAACTAAAATAGCCGTGGGCAGCACATCGCTGCCCACGGCTTGTTGTTTTGCGGATGCCCATCCCCTGCGATTGCGCCCCTATAGGTTGTACTTCATCACCACTGCCACGAATCGCTATAATGAATCCCCTTTTGCATCATATAGGGTTTCATCGCGTCCCAGACGGCCATTGCTTCACCGTTCGGGATTGTCAATAGTTTTGTGTAAATTTTTCAGTCAGCCTTGTCGTACTTATGCATCAAGGCCGACATGCGCTCATCCATTTCGAGTTGGTTACGCAC
>OMZR01000173.1 GCA_900315575.1 uncultured Veillonellaceae bacterium | reverse complement strand
CCGTACGCACGCCGGATAATCAGCTTGATTTTGTTGTTCATCGATTCCACTCTGGCGTTGCTGACCTGCTCTTGGATGGTGTTCAGGATGTGGTCCTTGTGGCGCATGATCTTGCGCTGGAGCTCCACGAACTCCGGGATGCGGCAATGCCTCGCCCATTGAACCCACTTGTGGAGCGCGTGCTCTGCTTCTTCGACATCCGTCATCTTCAACAGGAGCCGCAGGTCTTCCTTGAGCAGATAGCTGCGGTAGAGCCGGTTGTCGTGGTTCTGGATCATCTCCAGCTTGCGCTGCTGGCTCTCCGTCAGGTTCTCCGGCGCTTTGCCGAGAGCGAAGGCCGAGCCCTTGATTTCTTTCGCTTCCTTGCGGGCAGCCGCGAGCTCGGCGGCATGGGCGTCGCCCTTTTTCGGCCGTCCCTTGCTGTTCTTGCCGAGCTCCCGCACTCTCGCCTGCGCGGTGCGCCACGCCTCGCGCCGCACCTTGTCGAGCGCGTCCATGCTCCATTCCACGACATGGAAGGAGTCGATGCAGCGCGTGGCATTCGGCAGGTACTTCTCGACGCACGTTGTGATCCATTGTGCGCCGTCCGCCGTCACGGTCTTGATGGATGCGCGTTGCTCTTCCGTCAGGCTCTCCATGAACCGGGCGAGGACGTCTTTCCCGTAGCCCTCGCCAGCCCACACGACGGTGTTCGTCTCGTGGTTCACGACGATGGTGATGTACTTGTGACCCTTGCGGTAGCTGGTCTCGTCGATGCCGATGCTGACAAGCCCGTCGAGGCGCTTGCTGGTGTCCGGCTCGAGGTACTGGTGCGCGCGATGGACGCAACGTCCGACGGTGTCCCACTTGATGCGCATGTACGAGGCAACGGCGCTCTTGCTCAGCTGGAGGGTCATCCACGTCACCACCATGTCGAACGTCTTCGTGAACTGCGAGCGCGGGAAGGCCCACGGCACGCTGGCATGAACGCCGTGCTCGGGGCAGAAGACGCGCGGCAGGCGGTAGCGGAGGTAGACGAGAATGCCGTGGTTGTCCAGGGCACGCCACAGACGCGGCTGAGGCTGCGCATGGTCGTATCCGGGGCAACGCTTCCCGCAGACGGGGCAGAGATGCTGTTCCCGCTTGTACGGGCGCAGGTCGATGATGATGCACTTCGTTCCATCCGAATGCTGGTGCAGGTTGATGTCCTCCACAACCGAGTGGTTGACATCACAGAAAATCTTGGCTAGAGTAGAAGCAGAAATCACTTGCACGGACTCCTTTGCGAAGGCAGTTTGTCTTTGCGAAGGCAGTTTGTTTAGCAGCTTCTACTATAGCAGAGCGTGCAAGTGATTTCTTTTTTCATGCTGGCTTACCCACAGTTATGGGAGAAGCCTCTATTTTCAAGTGGTATATGATGCGATTCCCGCATTCGTCCCGCGAGAAAGTATTGCCATTATTTCCGACGATGTCCTGCAATATGGGAAAGGCGGTTTCCGTGAATATATCAGCAAGGCACATGTATATCATCACTGCCTTGTGGGTAGATATACCGGAGATTACACGGGCATCCTTCAATATGATGGGCTTTGCAAAAGCATCGGGGCGTTTTGCGCAATCAATCCGCTGGCTTGTATTGTGCCGAACCATCCATTTGATTTGGTATCTATGCACCACTTTCTTTATGAAACATCGAAAACTGCTGCTTGCAATTTTGGAAATGAGGATGATGCGTTCATCGAGAAACGAAAGCAGTTGTGCCAGAAATATGGGACGTACGAATTCAATCCGGCGTTCCCGGATTTTCGCTCGTGGGTCGCACCAGAAAAGCAGTGTGTGATTGGCAACGATGTTTGGATCGGCAGGAATGCCATCATCTTGCCGGGCAACACGATTGGCGACGGCGCCATCATTGCAGCGGGCGCTGTCGTGACGCATGACGTTCCACCGTATACCATCGTCGGTGGCGTGCCTGCACGGCCGATTCGCAAGCGTTTCAGCGATGATATCATCGAGAAGCTGCTGGAAATCAAATGGTGGGATTGGCCAGAAGAGAAAATCGTGGAGAATTTCGAGTATTTCTATCAGCCGGAGAAGTTTGCTGAAAAGTTTGGTTGATGGAGGATGGAAACAGGAGGGGCGTTTCACGCATGGATGCATTATTTAAGCTGACGGATGACTGGGAGGCATTGCTGCACCATCCGACGCTCGTCCCGTTCGGCATGGGGCGGATCGGGCGGAGGGTGCTGCCTTCGCTCCGGAAAGAATTCGACATTCCCTTCCTGATTGACAACCGTCATGCGGGCGAGGAGATTGCGGGGCTGGCCGTCGTTTCGCTCGCGGATGCGTTGCAAAGAATCGGGCGCGGCAAGACGAAGATTGTCGTGACGACGATGAAGGGCGCTTATGAGGAGATGGCAGAGGAGCTCCGTGCGGCGGGGCTGGAGGAGTTCCGCGACTTCTGCATCTTCGAGCGCTTCGCCGAGGAGTGGCATCTCCGTTGGAAGAACGAATGCGTGCTCGCGAAGATTGACACGGTCATCACGTCGCGCTGCACGCTGCAGTGCAAGAACTGCAACATGTTCATCCCGTACGCAAAGGAGACAGGTGATTTCGCCTTCGAGCGGCTGAAAGAGACCTTCGATGCGTTCTTCGCGAGCGTCGATTTCGTCTACGAGTACACGCTCTTGGGCGGCGAGCCGTTCCTGCACACGGAGCTCGGACGCATCCTGCGCTATCTCATGGAGCGCTACGGCGAGCGCATCGGGCGCATCAACCTGATCTCGAACGGCACGGTCGTTCCGAACGACGCGCTCCTATCATTCATGAAGCAGCACGATATGACCGTCCACATCAGCGACTACACGTCGACCGTGGACTACAAGAAACGCCTGGCAGCCGTCGAGCAAGCGCTCGCCGCGCACGGCATCGAGTACTACGTCATCCCGAACAACGTCTGGAAGGATGTCGTCTATCCGCGAGATACGTATCGCGCGGCAGACCCGGCGGAGCATATGCGTATCTGCGGACACAGCACGCACTCCGTCGACGACGGCAAGCTCTACTGGTGCGACCCCGCCTTCGCGGCGGAGTGCTTCACCGGCTTCCCGTCGCAGCCGGACGATTTCCTCGACCTCCGCGAAAACCAGCGGGTGAATGACAAATACCAAGCATCCCTGCAGATTTTCCGCTACTTGCTCGGCGACGTCAACGAACGCGGCTGCATGAGCATCTGCGAGCGCTGCGCGGGCATCGGACGGGACAACAACATCATCGTGAAGGCGGGCGTACAAGTGGGAAAAGAGGATGATCCGATTGACGTTAGATGAGTTGAAACAGGCATATGCAGACGCGAATCCCAAATCGCTGGCCGCGTACCACAAGGCATGCGAGCGCATCCCGGGCGGCGTCTCGGGCAATGTGCGCTTCGTTGCGCCATTCCCGCTCTACATGAAAAAGGGCGAAGGCGCATGGCTCACCGACTTGGACGGCCATCGGTATGTCGACTATGTCCTGTCCTTCGGCCCGCTCATTCACGGCCATGGCAATTCCGAGGTCTGGCAGGCGGCGGAAAGCTATGTAAAAGAACATGGCACTTGGCTGTATGGCGCATCGAACGAGCTCGAGCTCGAATTCGCGGAAACGCTCCATTCCTACCTGCCGTCGCTGGAAATGATGCGCTTCACGAACTCCGGCACGGAGGCGAACCTCCTCGCCATCCGTCTGGCGCGCGCGTATACGGGGCGGCGGAAAGTGGCGAAATTCGAAGGCCACTACCATGGCGGCCTCAATGCGATGCTGATCAGCACCGGCCCGAAGCTCCAGCAGGCAGGTGCGGCAGACGCGCCGCTCTCCGTCCCCGAATCTGCTGGCATCGCGGATGACGAACTGCAAGACACCATCGTGCTCCCGTTCAATGACCTCGATGCGGTGAAGCGCATCCTCGAAGCACGAGCGGAGGAAATCGCTGCGGTCATCCTCGAACCGTTGCAGGGCGGGACGATTCCCGCGACAGAGGCTTTCATCCATGGGCTTCGCACCCTCACGGAAAAGCTCGGCATCGTCCTGGTTATGGACGAAGTCAAGACGGGCTTCTGCATTAGCATGCACGGGGCACAGGGATACTACGGCGTGACGCCGGACCTCACGACGCTCGGCAAGATCATCGGCGGGGGCATGCCCATCGGCGTCCTCGGCGGCAAGAAAGAGCTCCTGCAGATGATTGCCCCCGGCGGCTCGTTTCTCCCGGGCATCGGCGAGAAGAAAACGGAAAAGGTCGAGAACCTGTTCCACAGCGGGACATACAATGCGCATCCGCTGATCCTCGCGATGGGGCTCGCGAGCCTCCGGCTGCTTGACAAGAAATATGACGAGCTGGTCACAAACACAGAACGTTTAAAAACAGGAATCCGGAAAGCCTACGAAGCGCATGGCATCCGCGTGCTCACGCCGGGCGTCGGCGCGCTGTTCAACGTGTACGTCACGGACAAGAAAGAAATCAAAAACTATCGCGATACGAAAGCCTGCGATATGGCGTTGCGCAAGCGAATGGACTATGCGCTCCTGTTCGAAGGCGTCTACAACAAGCCCGGCAAGCGCTACAACATCAGCACAGCGCATACGAAAGACGTCATCGACTTCACGCTCGACGCATTCGAACGAGCGTTCCAGAAGCTCTGAGGGAGGCACACCGATGCTATCACAACTCCAACCGTTCCGCGACGCGCTCGACGACATCATGTGGAAGGCGATGCACGACCGCGTCCTGCTTTACGGATACGACACCTATACCGGGCGTTTCCTCAAATGGTACGCCGCCTACTACCACGGCATCACCGTCGACTGGCTCGTGTCCGAGGACATGACCACCGGCCGCGGCTACGACCGCGAAATCTTCCGTCCGAGCGTGCTCGATTTCGGCTACAGGGACGTCCGGAACGCCATCGTCTGGGTCGCGCAGCCGATGACCGACGACCTCCGCGCACGTCTCGAAGCGCGCGGCTATGTCGAGGGCGAGACGTATTTCGACTTTTACAAAGCCATCTACGGCGATGACGTCTCCAGCGAGAATCACAACGACCGCTACGACGCGTTCCACCAGCGCAAGGCCGGCAAGCGCGACATCCAGTTCATCGAGTGGCTCGAGTGGAAGTACGATTGCAACTTCATCACTCAACTTTCCCACCCGCCAATAGCGGCTGGAATCGCGTACCATACGGCTCCATTGGTCGATAGATTGTTTTCTTGACAACACAAAGGCACCTTGCCT
>OMZR01000171.1 GCA_900315575.1 uncultured Veillonellaceae bacterium | reverse complement strand
CGAGGCCGTGCATCGTGTCATTGATGGCCGTCATGTCATCGTTCGTCTGCGCAATCTTGTCCATGATGCTCTGGAACTCTTCGCCGACCTTGCGGATGGATTCCGTGCCTTCCTGCACGCGGCCGCGTCCGGCCTGCATGCGTTCGACGGCATGCGCCGTATCCTTCTGGATGACCGAGATGCGCTGCTCGATTTCGCCAGCTGCCTGCTGCGATTCCTCGGCGAGCTTGCGGACTTCGTCGGCGACGACGGAGAAACCGCGTCCCTGCTCGCCCGCGCGCGCCGCTTCGATGGCCGCATTGAGTGCCAGCAGGTTCGTCTGCTCGGCGATGCTCGAAATCGTTTCGACCATCGTGCCGATTTCCTTCGAATTCTTGCCGAGCATATCCATGACATCGGCCGTCTCGTTGACGTTCCGCTCAATTTCTTCCATCTTCGCAACGGAGCTTTCCATGAGCTCCTGGCCGTGCTTCGCGGCCTCGGCCGTATCGGCCGAGCGGTCGGAGACGCCCTGCGCGCGCGCCGTCGTCTCGAGCACCTGCCCGTCGACATGATCCACATTTTCCTTGACGCCATCAATGCTCGACAGCTGCTCTTCCATGCCGTTCGCGACATCGACAATCGTCTGCGCGACGCTCTCCGTCGCCTGCGCCGACTGCTGCGAGCTGGCCGTGAGTTCTTCCGACGCTGCCGCGACCTGGTCGGACGTCTCCGTGACATGCTTCAGGAGTTCGCGCAGGTTCTTCGCCATCTCGTCAAAGGAATGTGCGAGGTCGCCGAGCTCGTCGTCAGAATCGACCGCGCAGTCATCCATGCGCAGGTTGCCCTGCGAGAGTTCTTCCGCATGCGATTTGAGCACGGCAATCGGGCCCGTGATGCGGTTCGCAAAGATGCGGCAGACGCCGAGGATGAAGATGATGCCGAGGATTGTCACGACAGCGAACGCAATCTTCATCGTCGTCATTTCCGCATAGACGACGCTCTCCGGCACCGTCAGCACCATGATCCAGCCCGCGCCATCGACGGTCGAATACGTTACGACCGACGACGTGCCATCAACATCTGCTGTGAACGAGCCCTTGCCGTTCTTCACCATTTCATCGAAATGCGAGCTGATGCCAGCATACTCCGAGACATCCTTGTTGCTGAGGTCTGCATTCTTCGAAGCGATGATCTTGCCAGACGGCGTGATGATCGTGCCGATGCCTTCGCCCTGATAGTTCAGCTGCTCAACATAGTCATTCATGCTCGCGAGCGAGATGTCCTCGCAGATGGCGCCTGCAAACGAGCCGTCCGCCTTGTAGTACGGCGTCGCGAACGAGATGCACGTCTGTCCTGTGCTCTTCGCGACGTACGGATCCGTGTAGATGGTCTTGCCCGCCGCTTTTGCATCGCGGTACCATGGACGATCGTTTGGAATCAATTTGCCCGTCAGGTCTCCCTCGAGCGTCGCGACGACATAATTGTCCGCTTCGCGCGCGACTGTGATGTCGAGCACCATGGGGTCCTTCGCGTTCATGATGACATCTTTCGACGGCTTTTCCGTCAAGGCGTCGAGCGCCGCCATATGCGATGCGAGGTCTTCATTGATGCGCGTATGCGTCGCGACCCAGCCCGAAACGCCCTGCCGCTGCGCTTCCATATTCGCCGCAATCTCGCCCTGGATGCTCGTATCGAGTGCCCGATACGCCATGAAATAGCCCAAAAGCGAGACAACGATCAGCATGACGCCGACAACCCCCGTCAGCGCCATAAACTTCTTCTTGATTCCCATGAATGAATCATCCCTTTCCCCAAAATGTTTCCCCTATGTCGTTACAATTCGTCAAAAAATGAAGAAGTCCTGCCACAGCTGACCGTGGCGGAACTTCTTCTGCGTTAATATCCGATTACACTTTGAACTTCTTCGTCGCTTCCTGCAGCTGCTGTGCGAGCTTTGCAAGCGACTGCGAGGCCGTGGCGATTTCCTCAGCCGAAGCGCTCTGCTCTTCGGCCGCTGCACTGATGGTCTGCGTGTGCTCCGATGTCGTGCGGCTGATCTTGTCAATGTCGCCGATGACGCCGACGATTTTCTTCGTGCCGTCTGCGAGGCCGTGCATCGTGTCGTTGATGGCCGTCATGTCGTCGTTCGTCTGCGCGATCTTGTCCATGATGCTCTGGAACTCTTCGCCGACTTTGCGGATGGCGTCCGTGCCTTCCTGCACGCGGTCGCGGCCGTCTGCCATCTGCGTGACAGCGTCTTCCGTATCAGACTGGATGTTGCGGATGCGCTGTTCGATTTCGCCCGCTGCCTGCTGCGATGCCTCGGCGAGCTTGCGAACCTCGTCGGCAACGACGGCGAACCCGCGCCCGGCCTCGCCCGCGCGTGCCGCTTCGATGGCGGCGTTGAGCGCCAAGAGGTTCGTCTGATCGGCGATGCCGCTGATGGTCTCGACGATGGCACCAATCTCTTTCGAACTCTGCCCGAGCTTGTCCATGACATCGGCGGACGCATTGACGCTCTTCTCGATTTCCTCCATCTTCGCAACAGAACTTTCCATAAGATCCTGCCCATGCTTCGCGGCGTCGGCCGTCTCCTGCGAGCGTTCCGAGACATCCTGTGCGCGCGCCGTCGTCTCGAGCACCTGCCCGTCGACCTCATCGACGCTCCCTTTGACGCCATCGATGCTCGAAAGCTGTTCCTCCATGCCGTTCGAGACATCGACGATGGTCTGCGCGACGCTCTCGGTCGCCTGCGCCGACTGCTGCGAACTCGTCGTCAGCTGTTCCGAGGAGGCCGCCACCTGATCTGCTGTCGAGGCTACGCCGTGAATCAGGTCGCGCAGATTCTTTGCCATCGTGTCAAAGGCACGGGCAAGCTCGCCGAGTTCGTCATCCGTATCCACGCCGCAGCCTTCGACGCGGAGATCGCCGCCCGAGAGCTGCTCGGCATGGCCTTTGAGCAGCACGAGCGGTTCCGTGATGCGGCGCGCGAACAGCTGGCAGATGCCCATGATGAGCAGGATGCCGAGAATCGGCCCGACGGCGAATGCAATCTTCAGCGTGCTCATCTCGCTGTAGACGACGCTCTCCGGCACGGTCAGCACCATGATCCAGTCCGCATGACCGACCGTCGAATACGCGACGATGAACGATGTCCCATCAATATCGGTGCGGAAGAATCCCTGTCCGTTCGCCTGCATCTCGCTGAAATGCTCGCCGAGATAGCCAGCATCTGCGACATTCTTGTTGTCTTCGTCCTTGTCAGATGATGCGATGATCACGCCGCTCCTGCTGATGATCTTGCCGCCGCCCGCGCCTTTGTACTGGAGCTTTGCAACGTAGTCATCGAGCGTCGAGAGCAGCACGTCCTCGCAGATCGCGCCCGTGAAGCTCCCGTTCGTGTAATACGGCACGCAGATGGAGACGCAGAGCTTCTTCGTCGTGTGGTCGATATATGGATCTGTGATGATCGTCTTGCCCGCCGCACGGACGTCGCGGTACCACGCGCGCTCATTCGGGATGAGGTCGCCCGTGAGGTCGCCGTCTGACATACCGACGACATAGCCGTCCTCGCGCGCGATCGTGATGTCGAGCATCATGTCGTCTTTCGCTGTCTGCAAAAGCTCCTTTGGCGGCTTGCCCGACGCTGCGTCGAGCGCGGCCGCATGAGACGCGAGGTCCTCCGCAACACGCACATGCTCGCCGACCCATCCCGAAAGCCCGTTCTGCTCGCTTTCGATATGAGCGGTGATGTCATCCCGGATGCTCGCGTCGAGCGCCCGCTGCGCCATGAAATAGCCGAGGCCCGAGACAAGCGCGAGCAAGACGCCGACCACGACTGTCAGAAGCAAGAATTTCTTTTGAATCCCCATGATGAATCCATTCCTTCCTTGTGATTCCTTTTTTTCTCTATCTCTCTATATATAACTCAACTTTCCCACCCGCCAATAGCGGCTGGAATCGCGTACCATACGGCTCCATTGGTCGATAGATTGTTTTCTTGACAACACAAAGGCACCTTGC
>OMZR01000165.1 GCA_900315575.1 uncultured Veillonellaceae bacterium | reverse complement strand
GCCAGGCTTACTGCATTCGCAGTCTTGCGAGGTACAGCAGAGGTCCGGTAATTACCAAAGCCATTAGCGTCCGCAAGTTGCCAAACGGACAAGATAGGTTTGCATCAATGCATGGATACGAGCTTTGCTTTGGCTCGCGCTAGGATGTTCTTGGCCGCATTCACGTCGCGAATGTGGTGTATCCCACATTTCGGGCAGATCCACTCGCGGTCCTTGAGCGTCAGTTTCTCTTTGCCGCTCATGATATGGCCACAAGCATGGCAGGTTTGCGTCGTATTCCGCGGGTCGACGGTGACGAAGTTCTTGCCGTATAGTGTTGCCTTATAAGTCAGCATACTAAGGAACATCCGCCAGCCATTGTCTTGGAGGCTCATAGCCAGGGCATGGTTCTTCAGCAAGTTCCGGCTCCGCAGTTCTTCTGCTGCGACCAGATCGTGGTTCTTGATCAGTGTCGCGGAAGTGCGGTGCAGGAAATCTCTGCGGCGCTGCATGACTTGTGCCGTGAGCCTGGCGACGAGCAAGCGCTGTTTCTCGACATTCTTTGCCTCACGGAGCGGGCGATGCTCTTTCTTGGCACGGACAATCCGACGGCTCAGCTTGCGCTGTGCGTTGGCCAGCCGCCGTTTTTGCCTGCGGTAATAGCGCGGATTGTCCAAGATGTTGCCGTTTGAGTCGGCATAGAAGTTCGCGATGTTCAAGTCAATGCCAATCTCGGCATCTGTCTTCGGACAGGGTTTCACGAATGGCTCGTCTGAGCTGAGCTGAAATGACGCAAAGTAACGGTGCAGGCCGTCCTTCGTGATGGTAATCGTGCCGATGCGGACTTCCTTCATGGCAAAAAGTCGATCCAGTATTTTACGCGAGCCTTGGAAGCGGATGCGTTTGAGCTTGGGCAGCATCAGATGATGCTTGTCGAGGAAGCGGGCGTTACTGGTAAACAGAGAAACCTCCGTACCCTTGCTGTAATGCGGATTCGTCTGATACGACTCGACGGACGTTTTCTTGTGGAAGTTCGGCACACCAGCATGATGGACGGCACGGAACTGCTTCCAAGCACGCTGGTAGTTCTGCCGTGCATTGGCAATGGACTGCGCATCGATATCGGGATGCCGGAGCCATGGATAGCGGTCTTTCAATGCTGTTACCGTGCGGATTCGCTCGCGCAGTGCCTCGATGCGCTTCTCGATGAAGTCGATGTAGATGCTCCGTCTGCCAAATCGTACGATCTCCTTGTTCACAGCGACATGTTCATTGTAGACGCAGCGTGCCGCATCCGCATTGCGTCGAATCATCTCTTTCTGTTGCTGGCTGGGGTAGATGCGGACTTTCAGGCCGTAATGATAGGCATAATCCGCCATCTTCTTATGTTCCATTTTATTCGCCTCCTTCCTACTTCTATTATACAACATATGAGATTGCCTAACAAGCAATATATCGCTATAATAAAGGAAAAGGAGTGTGATACACATGAAACGAAAAGAGCGCATCCCAGATGCAATCTATGAGCGTGGATACGTCTACAATTTCCACTTTCATCTGATCTGGGTGACGAAGTATCGGAACCCAGCCTTCACGACACCGGAGCTCGTGCAGGAGATGAAGGATATCTTGCTGCGCATCGCGCAGCTGAACGATGTGACCGTCGAAGAGCTGGAAGTTATGCCAGAGCATGTGCACATGCTCATCAGCTTCAAGCCAAAGTATACGCCGACAAACATCGTCAAGGCACTCAAAGGCGGCAGTGCCAGACTGTTCCTCAAAAAACATCCCGAGATTAAGCATGATAAATTCTGGGGCGGTCATATCTGGTCACGCAGCTACTATATGAGCACACTTGGCAACATGAGCAAGGAAGTAGTCGCAAAATACATCCAGAATCAGTATTCCAAGTGACTACCGTTGCGGCCATTCCTCTCCTGACTGAAGTGAGAAGGTTCCTGGCCGCATTTTAATTGAAATTTTTTCCTCGTTCTATATATTTTTTCTTGAAAATACGAGACAAATGTCCTTTTCTATGGTATCATAGAGTCTGTTACATACAACTGTACACATATCAAGGACACAAAACGACTAGGAGGCTATTATGGAATCATTCATCCCCATACTCAATGCCATCGACTCCTTCATGTGGGGTCCGCCGCTCATCACGCTGCTCGTCGGCACGGGCATCTATCTGACCATCCGCCTGAAGCTCCTGCAGGTCTTCCGCCTGCCGAAAGCACTCAAGCTGATCTTCAAGGCCCAGAACAACGGCCGCGGTGATGTCTCAAGCTTCAAGGCGCTCTGCGTCGCCCTCGCCGCCACGGTCGGCACGGGCAACATCGTCGGCGTCGCCACGGCTGTCAAGGTCGGCGGCCCTGGCGCCATCTTCTGGATGTGGGTCGCTGCCTTCTTCGGCATGGCCACGAAGTACTCGGAAGGCCTCCTGGCCGTCAAGTTCCGCTCCATCGACGAGAAGGGCGAGATTGCCGGCGGCCCGATGTTCTACATCCGCAACGGCATGGGCGAGAAGTGGAAGCCGCTCGCGACGTTCTTCGCGCTCGCCTGCATCGGCGTCGCCTACTTCGGCATCGGCACCTTCCCGCAGGTCAACGCCATCGTCGACAGCATGCAGATCTCCTTCGGCTTCCCGAAGATCGCGACAGACGTCATCCTGACCGTCTTCATCGCCGCCATCACGCTCGGCGGCCTGCAGAGCATCGCCAAGGTCGCCTCCGGCATCGTGCCGTTCATGGCCTTGACGTACGTCGCCATCAGCCTCGGCCTCATCATCCTCAACCTCGATCAGGTCCCGGCTGCCATTGCCATGATCATCAACGATGCCTTCACGGGTGCCGCCGCTGCCGGCGGCTTCGCCGGCTCGACCGTCATGATGGCCATGCAGAACGGCGTCGCGCGCGGCGTCTTCTCCAATGAGTCCGGCCTCGGCTCGGCGCCGATTGCCGCCGCTGCCGCCAAGACGAAGTGGCCGGCTGAACAGGGCCTGATTTCCATGACGGGTACCTTCATCGACACGATCATCATCTGCTCCATGACGGGCCTCGCCCTCGTGCTCACGGGCGTCTGGCAGGGCGATGCCGCCGGCGCTGCGATGACGAGCGCTGCCTTCGCCAGTGCTTACGGCTTCTTCGGCAGCCAGCTGCTGACGATTGCCCTCGTGCTCTTCGCCTTCACGACGATCCTCGGCTGGAACTACTACGGCGAGCGCGCCTGCATCTACCTCTTCGGCAACAAGGGCGTCCTGCCGTACCGCCTGATCTTCATCGCGCTGATCGCATCCGGTGCTTTCCTGAAGCTCGAGGCCATCTGGATCCTCGCCGATATCGTCAACGGCCTCATGGCCATCCCGAACCTCATCGCATTGATTGCCCTCTCCGGCGTCATCGTCGCTGAGACGAACAAGTACATGAACCGCCACAAGAAGGCCGCACAGCCTTCTTCGGATAAATAAAACACGCGTCACTAAAAAGCCGCCACTCCTCTTAACTGGAGCGGCGGCTTTTTCGCGCGCATGCCTTTACAGCGGCGCCGTTCCGTCATAAAATAATAAGAACACCACGCAGGAATCGAGAAAATGCGACAGAAAGGGGTTTTCTCTACGGACATGACGGAATCATTTGAATCAGCGCTCGCGAAGACCAGGCGCGAGGTCTTCCTCGAGGGCGTCCACGACGGCATGCCGATTGCGCTCGGCTACTTCGTCGTCTCCTTCACGCTCGGCATCGCCGCCCGCAATGCAGGGCTCGACCCGCTGCAGGGCTTCCTCGCGAGCTTCTTCAACAATGCCTCGGCCGGCGAGTACGCGGGCTTCACGGTCATCGAGGCGGACGCGCCCTACCTCGAGATCGTCCTCATCACGATCGTCGCCAACGCGCGCTACATGCTCATGAGCTGCGCCCTCTCGCAGAAGTTCCAGCCGGGCACCTCGATCTGGCATCGCATCTTCGTCGGCTTCGACGTGACCGACGAGATCTTCGGCATCACGATCGCGCGCAAGGGCCCGCTGAACCCCTACTACAACTACGGGGCCATGGCGCTCGCACTGCCGGGCTGGGCCGTCGGCACGTCACTCGGCGTCGTCGCAGGCAACATCCTGCCGCCTGCCGTCGTCAGCGCCCTCTCCGTCGCGCTCTACGGCATGTTCCTCTGGGTCATCATCCCGCCAGCCAAGAAGAACCGCATCGTTGGCGGCCTCGTGCTCGCAAGCTTTGCACTCAGTTACCTCGCCTCCATCCTTCCGGGGATTGCCTCATGTTCCTCCGGCACGCGCACGATCATCCTGACTGTCCTGATCGCGGGCATCGGCGCCGCACTCTTCCCCATCCGCGAACCACAGGGACAAGACGGCTCCCAGGAAGGAGATGACCGCCATGCAGCATGACATCTACATCTATCTGCTCTTGATGAGTGCCGTGACGCTCG
>OMZR01000160.1 GCA_900315575.1 uncultured Veillonellaceae bacterium | reverse complement strand
GCGCGCAAAAAGGCCGCCGAAGGCGGCCGCCTTTCCATTGACGACGCGCTGGCGCTTTATGAGGACAACGACCTCCTGTTCCTCGCCGACTGTGCGCGGCGGGCGAAGGAGCGGGCAAGCGGACGGTCGGTCTATTATACGGTGAACCGCCATATCAACCTCACGAACATCTGCTCGTCGAACTGCCCGCTCTGCGCGTTCCAGGTCGAAGAGGGCGATGTGCGCGGGTATGTGCTCGAGACGGATGACATCGCGCGGATTCTCGATGACGCGAAAAAGGTCAAGAACCTCTCGGAAATCCATATCGTCTCGGCACTTCATCCGTCGAAACCGTTTTCTTATTACGTCGATGTCGTGAAGCAGGTCAAGGCCGCGCTGCCCGATGCCGACTGCAAGGCGTTCACGCCCGTCGAGGTCGTGAATTTTGCCAAAATGACGGGGAAGTCCATCCGCGAAGTGCTCGAAATCCTCAAGGAAGCGGGTCTCGACTCACTGCCGGGCGGCGGCGCGGAAATCCTTTCGGACCGCGTGCGGCAGATCATCTGCCCGAAGAAGGCGACGGCGGCGGAGTGGGAAGAGACCATGCGCACGGCGCACAGCCTCGGCATCCGCACGAACGCCTCGATGATGTACGGCCACATCGAGACCGTGCGCGAGCGCTTCGAGCACCTCGCAAAGCTCCGCGCCATCCAGGATGATACCAAGGGATTTCAGGCATTCATGCTGTTCCCGTTCCACCCCGCGCATACGAAGCTCGGCGAGGAATACCATCTCACGCGTGTCGGCGCCTGGGAAGACCTCAAGATGATGGCGCTCTCGCGCCTGTTCCTCGACAACATCGCGCATGTCAAGGCGTTCTGGATCATGATGACGCTGCCGATTGCCGAGCTCGCGCTCCAGTTCGGCGCGGACGACCTCGACGGCACGATCGGCGAGGAAAAAATCATCCACGCGGCGGGCGCCAAGACACAGACGGGCATTACGAAGGCGAAGCTCCAGAGCATCATCCGCGAGGCAGGGTACGAGCCGGTGGAGAGGGATACGTTCTACCGGGCGGTAGCAGGCTCCCTCTCAGAGGGAGCTGTCAGCGAAGCTGACTGAGGGAGTGTCGGAGGTAGGACAAAACGGGCAACTGGATTGTCATCTGCGAAGACGTACCTTCGCAAACACAATCGAATGGATTGCCAATCCCTACCTCCGACACTCCCCCCGCCGCAAGCGGCTCGTCCCCCCTCTGAGAGGGGGGCTGAAGTTTGCAGGCATCCACGCTGAATCGTTCATGCCATTGCTCGAAGAAGGTGTATCCATGAACCGTATCACAGAAACCGAAGCGATCAACCTCCTGAAAACGGGCGACGTCCTCGCCCTTGGCCGCGCGGCTGATGCCATCCGCCGCGAACGCTATGGCGATACCGCGACGTTCCTGATCGATCGCAACATCAACTACACGAACGTCTGCCAGAACGAATGCCGTTTCTGCGCGTTCTACTGCAAGCAGGACGACCCGCGCGCCTATCTGCTCTCGACGGAGCAGATTCTGGAAAAGTGCCGCGAGACGGCCGAGGCGGGCGGCACGCAGGTCATGATCCAGGGCGGCCTCTATCCGGGGCTCGGCCTCGACTATTACCTCAACATGCTGCGCGCCATCCATCGCGAATTCCCGCAGCTCGTCATCCATTCGTTCACGGCGACGGAAATCCAGCATTTCGCGAAGGAAGCGGGCCTCTCCATCCGTGAGACGCTGCTGCGCCTGCAGGATGCGGGCCTCGCGAGCCTGCCGGGCGGCGGCGCGGAAATCCTCGACGACGCCGTGCGGAGCCGCGTGAGCCCGAAGAAGATTTCGACGGACGACTACCTCGACGTCATGCGCACGGCGCACGAGATCGGCATGGAGAGCACGGCGACGATGGTCATCGGCCTCGGCGAGACGATGGAGCAACGCATCGCGAGCATGGCACGCATCCGTAACCTCCAGGACGAGACGGGCGGCTTCCGCGCGTTCATCATGTGGACGTTCCAGCCCGGCCATACGGCGCTCGAGCGCGATGGCGAGGCGGGGGAGAAAGTCTCGGCCATCGACTACATGAAGACGCTCGCGCTCTCGCGCCTGTTCTTCGACAACATCGCCCATATCCAGGGCTCGTGGGTCACGCAGGGCGAGCGTATCGGCCAGCTCACGCTCGGCTTCGGCGCCGATGATGCGGGCAGCATCATGCTCGAGGAAAACGTTGTCCGCGCGGCGGGCACGCGCTACGACATGACGGAAAACAAGATGGTGCGCCTGATCCGCGCGGCCGGCTTCACGCCCGCCCAGCGCGACACGGAGTACCACGTCATCCGGAAATTTTGAAGCCTCCCTCTTTGAGGGATAAGCAGACGCAAGGCGCTTTAGCGCCTATGCGGTCGCTTATGCCTTGGCTGGGGGACCGCGAAGCGGTGGTGGGAGTAGTAGGGTACGATAGCCGCACGAGATGTACGTTGTATCTAGAGACCGTTGAGGAGGCCCGCCCATGAACTGGAATATCTGGAAGAACCGTCCGGAAGAGCGCTGGGCCCTCCGCCTCGTGCTCATCTTCGTCTTGGGCATCGTCCTGCTCGGCGCGGCCGACCTCGCTATTTTCCGAGGTTCCATGGCACCGCGCGGCGGCGATCTGCGCCCGCTCGCGCAGGTCACGGTCTACGAGCGCGGCGGCGGCACGCACAAAGACACGACGCTTACGCCGCTCCTCCATCGTGGCGACCGCGCCGTCGTCCACATCTCGCTGCCGCGCGAACTCAGCCGTCCGCAGGCTGTCCTCGCTTTCACGGCCGAGCATGTCTGCCTGCGCGCCTCGTGGAACGGCCGCGTCCTCGATCGCTACGGCATGGGCGATGTTGCGCCGTACAAGCTGTTTGGCAAGGTCACGCGCTTCGTCCCCATCCCTGATGGAGCCTATGGCAGCGATATCGTCATCGAGATGACGGCCATGCAGGATCAGGCGCATGCCTTCCTGATGCCCATCTACCTCATGGATGCGGGCACGAGCTGGCATTATCCGTTGGAGGAAAATGTGCTGTTCTTCCTGCTGTTCCTCTCGACGCTCGTCCTGCTCGTCGTCGCCCTCGTGCTGCTCGTGGCCTGGTGGCATGTGAAGCTCGTCCGGCGCGGCATCGCGCTCGCCATCTTTTCCATCAGCTTCATCGTCTGGATGATGGGCTATCAGGGCATGCTGCCCATCCTGTCCGCCGATCCCTATCAGAATGCCTGTGTCGAATACGGCGCGCTGTTCTTCCTCCCGCTGCCATTCCTCACGTACCTGCTTCTCGCCGAGCAGGACGAAGGACGGCGGCGCACGTATGGCGTCCTGCGCATCTGGTTTGGCGCGCTCCTCGTTTTCGCTGTCAGCTTCCAGGCGGCCGGTGTCTGCTCGATGAAGGCGCTGCTGCCGTTGCTGCACATCACGATTTTCGTAGCTGTCACGCTTGTCGTCTGGCACAGGTTCCATCCCCTCGGCAAAGAACCTGTCTGGGATATCCTGTTCCGCTACGGCTTCCTTGCGACATTCGCCTCCGTCGTGCTCGGCATGATCCAGTTCTACTTCGTCAACTACTTCGGCTTCTCGGCACAGTCGTTCTTCGCGAACAAGGTCATCGCGAGCGGCCTGCTCATCTTCCTGCTGACCATCATCTTCTGCTATGTCTACCGCTTCGTCGGGCAAGTCATGCATTCGCAGGAAAACCGTATCTACAAGCGCATGGCGCTCCAGGACATGCTGACGGGCCTGCTCTCTCGTGCCGGTGTCTTTGATGCCGTGCGCTCCCTGCGACTCAGCGACCATTACGCCGTCCTCTTCTTCGACGTCAACGGGCTCAAAGAGGCGAACGACCTCTACGGCCACGCGACAGGCGACCGCCTGCTGCGCGTGACAGCCGCCACCCTCGAAGACATTTTCCAGCCCGTGAGCTCGCAGAACCTCTGTGCCCGCGTCGGCGGCGACGAATTCCTCGTCGTCGTCCGCGGCAGCGACCTCGACCGCATCGAATCTCTCTGCACGGCCGTCCGCCATCAGCTGGAAAGCCTTGCGGGAAAGTCTGGCTTCCCGAAAGATACCTCGATTTCCTGCGGCATCAGTGAAAACAACCCCGATACTCCGAAAGCATTCGAAGAGCACATCAAGATCGCCGACGACCGCATGTACGCGGCGAAGAATGCCTACAAGCGCAAGAAATACGGCGGCCGGCGCGCGAGCGACCGCATCTTCCTGCGGGACGAGAAAAAAGATTGAAGAAAAATGCAAAAAAGTGTTGACAGGAAGGCCTGAGACGTGTATCATATTACAAGTCGGCGGCAGACAGCGAGAGCACAGCACCGCAGACAACAATGATCTGATGAAGCGTGAGAGCTTCGAAAAAAGAATTTCAAAAAGTTCTTGACAAAGCAAACACGCTGAGGTATCATATAGAAGCTGATTCACGAAAGCCCTTCACAAAAGGCCAAATGAACAGCGGGTGTTCTTTGAAAACTAAACAATGTAGATTATCATGCAACACATGATAAAGCCAGATGTTAGATGATGCGAGCGCAAGCGCGCATCACAAAAACATCGATTGGTATGAACGAACATGTACATAGCAATCGGCAATTCTTTTACGGAACTTCAGTAATGAAGCAACGTACCAAAAGATAATTAGAGCC
>OMZR01000155.1 GCA_900315575.1 uncultured Veillonellaceae bacterium | reverse complement strand
CGTGAAGGGAAAGAATGACGATGAAACCTTCGAGAACTGGATCAAGGCATCCGAACAGCTGAAGAAGGATGTGGACATCCCTGAAACCATCTGTGACTGGCTGTGCGAGGCACATCCGGAGAAGACGGCGGAAGAGACGGCTGGAACTGCCGAGCAGGAAAAGACGGAGACGGAGCGCGGCATTGACGAGATCACGGGACTTTCGGGCAAGGTCATCGTCATCGATCCGGGCCACGGCGGCAATGACTCGGGCGCCATCGGCCCGACGGGCGTCATGGAAAAGACGGTCACGCTGAACATCGCCCTGCGCCTCCAGAAGCTGCTCGAAGCCGAGGGCGCGACGGTCTACATGACGCGCTCGACGGATACGGAGGTTTCACCGAAGGGCGCAAATGCCTCCGACATCGAGGAACTTCAGGCACGCTGCGATGTGGCAAACAACCACAATGCCGACATCTTCATCTCCATCCATAACGATTCGTTCACAAATGGCGCGGCAAAGGGCACGACAGGCTATTATTATTCGCGCGGCTCGGCGAAGTCCCGCGACCTCGCCGACAAGGTCCGCAGCGGCGTCATCGATCAGATCGGCACGCAGAGCCGCGGCACGCAGAGCTGCAACTTCTATGTCGTGAAGCACACGGACATGCCAGCGACGCTCGTCGAAGTCGCCTTCATCTCGAATCCTGAGGAGGAAAAGCTCCTCAACAGCGATGACGGCGCCCAGAAAGCCGCCCAAGGCATCGCCGACGGCATCGCAGATTACTTCGGATAACCTCGCATTTCAGCCCCTCTCCCAGAGGGGGGACGGGCCGCGTGAGCGGCGGGGGGAGTCCCCTGCAGAACAATGCGAATTCGTACGGCGTTTTCTTCCGCGGGTGCGATTCAGAACCAAGAAAGGATTTCCAAGAATGCCAGATAAAAATATCCCCGACCACAAGACCGTTGCGGAGCAGCTGGACGACCTCATGAAGGAGGACGAGGCTGCCCGCAAGAAGCAGCTGTACCGCCGCCAGATTCCAAAGGAAACGACGCTCGCGGCGGCGCTCGATGCCATGACGAAGAGCGAGCTCGACGACATCCGCTACAACCTCAACGTCACAGGCGCGAGTTCCTTGAAGAAAGCCGAGCTTGCCGAGAAGCTGGCTCCGGCCATCCTCGCGTTTTCCGAGCGCTGGTTCCCGACTGTCATCGACGAGGAATACGAGACATTCTCGCATCTCATGGCGCATGGCGGCCGCTCGACAGAGCTGCGCGATGACGACCTGCGCCTCGACTACCTGCGCGGTCTTGGTCTGCTGGCTTGCGGCACGGATGACGACGGCAAGCTCGTCTGGGAGATGCCGGACGAAATCCAGCAGAATTGGAAGTCCATCGACTCCGGCACGTATCGCAGCCTCGTCGACCTCAACACCGAGGTCACGCGCCTCACGGCGGGCCTGCTGTTCTATTATGGCTATCTGAACTTCGACCAGCTCTATGCGAAGGTCAGCGAGTACCTCGAGCCCGCACAGCGCGAGCAGGTCTCGTTCCTCGACCTCGTCGGCATCCTGCTCAACGCTTCGTGCTGGAAAAAGACGCTTGTCGCGCTGCCGCATGGCGTCAAATACTACACGCTGATTGACGAGGAAGCGCTTGAAAACGAACAGATTCGTCGCAGCAATCTCGATTTTGCGCCGCTTTCCTACAGCCAGGTCTACGATGCGGGCGACGACAACTACATCGACGCGACGCCCGCGTACCAGGCATTCGCGCAGTACCTCATGCAGGCACATGGCCTCGACGTGCTGAAAGCCGCCGATGTCGTCGGTGAAGTCTATATCATGCTGCAGAATGGCCAGACGATGCAGAAGGCATCGGACTACCTCGACGAGCTCGGCTTCTTTGAGAATCAGGAAAAGGCGAAGGCGCTGCTGCCGCTCCTCATCGACTTCAATAACACGTCGCACCTCTGGCCGCTCAAGGGCAACACGCCGGAGCGCCTCATGAACCACGAGGCGGACGCACGCGGCAAGATCATCTCGTTTGCCGACGCGCAGAAACGCCGCCCGAAAGTCGGCCGCAACGACCCGTGCCCCTGCGGCAGCGGGAAGAAGTACAAGAACTGCTGCCTCAAGAAAGACGAAGGTGTCTGATGCAGCAGAAAAGTGCATACGCAAAAAAGGGGAAGCGGTTCTTTGCAGTGCTGCTCCCCATTTTTATCACCCAGATTTCGCTCACGGCGACAGGATTTTTCGACACGGTCATGTCAGGGCATCTCAGCGAGCAGGATCTCGCGGGCGTCGCCGTCGGGTCGAATCTCTTCCTGCCGGTTTTCGGCATGTTCCTCGGCATCATCTCGGGGCTGACGCCTGTGCTCTCGCAGCTTTACGGCGCAGGAAAGCGCGACAAGATTGCGCCAATCACGCGGCAGGGCTTTTACTGGGCGCTCGCGCTGACGGTCGTGCTGCTCGTGTTCGGCGTGCTGGCTGCGCCCGTCGTGCTCTCGGCGCTGGCGCTTGAGCCGCGCGTCGAGGAGATTGCGAAGGGGTATCTTTCGGCCATCGCATTCGGCCTGCCGCCCATCTTTCTTGCAGGCGTCCTGCGCAACTTCATTGACGCGCATGGAAAGACGCGGCTCACGATGTGCATCACAATCCTGACGGTGCCGTTCAATATTTTCTTCAACTATGTCTTCATGTATGGCGCGTTCGGCGTGCCAGCTTTTGGCGGCGTCGGTGCCGGCATCGGCTCGGCGTTCGCGTTCCTCGGCAATCTGCTGTTGAATGTCGCGGCGGTCTCGCGCATTGAGCCATTCCGCAGCTACCATCTGTTTTCCGTGCTGCCGCGCCTCGATTTCGCGGAGTGGCGGAAGCAGCTCGGCATCGGCATCCCGATTGGCGCGACGTTCTTCTGCGAGCAGAGCATCTTCGGTGCGGTCGCGCTTTTCATGACGGCCTATGGCACGGCTGTCGTCGCGGCGCATCAGGCGGCCATGAGCTTCACGACAGTCATCTACATGATTCCTCTTTCGGTCAGCATGGCGCTGACGATCCTCGTCGGATATGAGGTCGGGGCAAAGCGCATGGGCGATGCGGCGGCGTACATCCGCCTCGGCCGCGTGCTGACGTTTGCGTTCGAGGGCAGCCTCGCGCTGCTTTTCCTGATGATGCGCGGGCCGATTGCGAGCCTCTTCACGACGAGCCCTGACGTGTACGATCTGCTCGTCGGCTTCCTGCTCTACGCCGTGTTCCTCCAGTTTGCCGACAGCGTCAACGCGCCGCTCCAAGGGGCGCTGCGCGGCTACAAGGACGTCCGCGTGACGTTCTACCTCGCGATTCTCTCGTACTGGGTCATCGGCCTGCCGCTCGGCTACGTCGCGGCGCATGCGGGCGGCCTCGGGCCGTATGGCTACTGGGTCAGCCTCATCGGCGGCGTCCTCGTCGGCGCCGTGTGCCTGCACTTGCGGCTGCGGAGAGTACAGTCCCGCCATTTCAGCCCCCTCGTTGAGGGGGGCCGGGCCGCGTGAGCGGCGGGGGAGTAGTAGGATGCTGAAGACAGACAAGAATACAGACATCGCTAAAGTCCTTTAGTAACCTCCTTCGTGTTTGTTCGGCTGCAGCATCTTACTACTCCTTCAGTCAGCCATTCGGCTGACAGCTCCCTCAGAGAGGGAGCCTTTCTTTATACGCAAAAATCCCCGCTTCCAAGAAAGAAGCGGGGATTTCAGTATGCAATCCCACATGGGATTATTTTGCGAGCGCGTTGACTTTGCGAGCCAGACGGGACTTTTTGCGAGCTGCGCAGTTCTTGTGATACACATGGTTGGCAGCTGCCTGGTCGATCGTCTTGCAAGCGAGGTTCAGGAGGGATTTCGCTTCATCAGCGTTTCCAGCCTCAACCGCATCGAGGACGCGACGGGAAGCCGTGCGGACACGGGATTTCTCAGCAGCGTTCTTTGCATGGCGCTTTGCGTCGGATTTCACACTCAGGATCGATGCTTTGATGTTCGGCAAGTAATTCACCCCCTTGATAATTTCGTTACCTTTGCATTCTAGCATGGATGTCTTGAAAAAGCAACTATTTTCTTGCTGAAACTTTGCGGGAAATGGTATAATGACGAAAACAGACTGGTAGCGAAAGGAAACTATTCATGACGAATCAGCATATCCGCAATTTCTCCATCATCGCGCATATCGACCACGGCAAGTCGACGATTGCCGACCGGCTCATCGAGAACACGGGCACGCTTTCGAAGCGCGAGATGGAGGCGCAGGTGCTCGACAACATGGACATCGAGCGCGAGCGCGGCATCACGATCAAGTCGCAGACGGTGCGGCTGAAGTACAAGGGCAAGGACGGCGAGGAATACGAGCTGAACCTCATTGACACGCCGGGCCATGTCGATTTCACATACGAGGTCTCGCGCTCCCTCGCGGCATGCGAAGGCGCGCTGCTCGTCGTCGATGCGGCGCAGGGCGTCGAGGCGCAGACGCTCGCGAATGTCTACATGGCGCTCGAAAACGACCTCGAAATCATCCCGGTCATCAACAAGATCGACCTGCCGAGTGCCGACCCCGAGCGCGTCAAAAAGGAAATCGAGGACGTCATCGGCCTCGACACGTCGAATGCCATCGAGTGCTCGGCGAAGACGGGGCAGGGCATCGACGAAATCCTTGACGCGATTGTCGACTACGTGCCCGCGCCGGAGGGCGATGAGAATGCGCCGCTCCAGGCACTGATTTTCGACTCGTATTTTGACTCGTACAAAGGCGTCATCGCGCATATCCGCGTCAAGCAGGGCCATATCAGGAAGGGCATGAAGCTCAAGATGATGGCGACGGGCAAGGTGTTCGAGGTCACGGACGTCGGCTGCTTCCGCCCGCAGCCCGTCGATGTCGGCGAACTCGACTGCGGCGAGGTCGGCTTTGTTGCGGGCGCGCTCAAAGACGTGCGCGACGTGCGCGTCGGCGATACCATCACGACGGCCGAACGCGGCGCGAGCGAGCCACTGCCGGGCTATCGCGGCGTCAATCCGATGGTGTACTGCGGCCTCTATCCGGTCGACAGCCCCGATTATGACAACCTCAAGGACGCGCTCGAAAAGCTCCAGCTCAATGACGCCGCGCTCGTCTTCGAACCCGAGACGTCCGTCGCGCTCGGTTTCGGTTTCCGCTGCGGCTTCCTC
>OMZR01000179.1 GCA_900315575.1 uncultured Veillonellaceae bacterium | reverse complement strand
TTTTGCCACCGCCATGACCATGCTGTGCCGCATCGCTGGCCTGCCCGCCCGGTATGTGACGGGCTATTTGGCCATTCCCAATGAAGACGGCTTGGCGGTGGTGACGGGCAAGGACGCCCACGCCTGGACGGAGGTGTACCTGAACGGCTTCGGCTGGCTGACGCTGGACGCCACGCCCGGCCACGGGGAGGACGACCCGGACGAGGACGGGGGCAGCACCAGCCCGGAGGGGCATAACGACGAGCCGCCCGTGACGCCCACGCCGTAGTGGTAGATGTAGCCCTTGCACTGCTCAAGCCCCACAGAGCGACGCGCCATGTCGGAGACCACAAAGACCTCGTAGCCATCCTCCGCGCGCTCGAGGCGCTCGCTGGTCATGGCAGAAAACGCGCGCTTCAGGAGGTCCGTCCTGTAGAGGCGCTGCGTGGCGCGCCAGTCGACAAGCTGGCCATGCGACTCGTCGAAGATGTCGAGCAGGACATCCGCGCCCTCGGCCACACCGCTGGGACGGTTGACAAAGGCCGCAAACGAGCGGGCGGCATCGTCCGTGACGCCGTTCTCGCCCACCACAGTGATGCCAACGTGGAAGACGTCGGCGTCAGTGGTCCTGGTAGCATGGTCAAGCTCCGAGAGGAACTCGGGTGCCAGCTCGTCATCGCCGTCGAGAAAGTCGGCAAGGACACGAGCCTCGCGCATATCGTCCATCTTGTCGAGGAAGCGCAGAGCCGCAAGGCGCCCGTGCAGAACTTCGCCGACCAGATGGCGAACTTCCTCGTGCCGGTCTCGTTCCTCGGCGCGGCCATCGTCTATGGCGCGACGCGCGACTGGCAGCGCGTGCTGAATTTGCTGTTCATCGATTTTTCGTGCGGCCTGAAGCTCTCGACGGCGACGGCGATTTCAGCGGCGATTTCGGCGGCTGCAAAGCGCGGCATCCTCGTCAAGGGCGGCAACTACATCGAGGCGCTGGCCGAGACGGACACCGTCGTGCTCGACAAGACGGGCACGCTGACGGTCGGCGTGCCGCAGATTTCGTTCACGCGCACGGCGAACGGCGTCGACGAAAAAGAAATGATTTTGCTCGCGGCATCGGCCGAGCAGCATTCCGTCCATCCGCTCGCCGTGGCCATCCAGAAATACGTCAGGGAGCACGGCTGGACGACGCCGCAGCATACGGACAGCAAGACCATCGTCGCGCGCGGCATGCTCGCCGAGGTGCCGGACTTCGAAACGTATCAGGGCGGCACGATCCGCGTCGGCAGCAAGAAATTTCTCGCGGAAAACGGCGTGAAAGATACGGAAGGCCTCATTGACAGCAGCCTGGCAGGCAAGAACCTGCTCTATGTCGCGCGCGGCACGAAGCTCCTCGGCGTCATCGGTATCGAAGACCCGATCCGTCCGGCCATGAAGAAGACGCTGAACCAGATGCGCCGCTATGGCATTGACGAAATCGTCATGCTGACGGGCGACAGCAAGGCTGTCGCGGCCAAAGTCGCGCAAGACATGGACATCGACGCGTATCATGCCGAGATCCTCCCGGAGGACAAGTCGAACTACGTCAACAAGCTCAAGCAGCGCGGCACGGTCATGATGGTCGGCGACGGCATCAATGACGCGCCGGCGCTCGCATTCGCCGATGTCGGCGTGTCGCTCGGCGGCCGCCAGACCGACATCGCGGCCGAGTCGTCGGCCGTCACGATCCATGGCGAAGACCCCGCGCGCCTCATGGAAGCGCTCGAACTCGGCCGCCGCACGATGCGCCTCGTGCACCAGAATTTCATGGCGACGATCCTCGTCAACAGCGCGGCGATGTTGCTTGGCGCGCTCGGTCGTATCAGTCCGCTTTATGCCGCCATCATCCACAACACGGCAACGCTTGCCGTCGTGCTGAACAGCTGCCGCATTCTGCAGACGGCAAAGCCTGGCATGTTTGCACGGAAACGGGCAGCATAATATTTGCAAATAAAATGAGCATCGAAGGTTTTCAGTTCCTTCGATGCTCATTTTTTGGATGTCGTTATTGCTTGCCTTCGACACCCTTTCCACCGCAAGCGGTCCCCCTTCCCCTGCGGGGAAGGCTTCTATTCTTATTTGATGCCGGCACCGTCGAGCGCGCTGCGGACGCTCTTTGCGGCTGCATGGAGCTTTTCGAGCTCGTCGTCCGTCAGATGGATTTCGAACGAACGCATGATGCCATCGGCACAGATCATGCGCGGGATGGAGAGCGCGACATCGTGGAGGCCATACTCGCCATCGAGGACAGCCGAGCACGGGAGGATCGTGTGCTCATCGTAGAGCACGGATTTGATGAAGCGGCAAGCTGCCATCGCGATGCCCGTGTTCGTGAAGCCCTTGCGGTTGATGACGTCGTAAGCGACCTGCACGAGCTCGTCTTCGACGGCCTTGTGGCTGAGCTTCTCCGTGTGATGGAAATACTCGTCGAGGTCATCAATCGGGAAGCCGGCGCAAGCCGTCGTCGACCAGGCAACGAATGCGCTGTTGCCGTGTTCGCCGAGGACGAAGCCGCTGATGTTCTTCGGATCCACCTGGTACTTGTTCGCGAGGATGCGGCGGAAGCGATACGTCTCGAGCATCGTGCCCGTGCCGAGGATGAGGTTGCGGGGGTAATCGAACTGCGTGGAAAGAACATACGTTGCGACATCGAGCGGATTCGTGATCGCGATGATCATGGCCTCTTTCGTGCGCTTGACGATCTCGCCCATGACAGAAGCCATGATCTTCGAGTTGACGCCAGCGAGCTTCAGGCGGTCCGGCGTCTCGCCCGGGCGGATCGACGGGCCGGCCGTGATGACGATGATGTTTGCGTCTTTGCAGTCATCATAGTCGCCGAGGTGGAACTTGATGTTCGTGCTGTAGACGCAGCTCGTCGCATGGCTGGAGTCGACAGCCTCGCCCCACGCCTTGTCCTCATTGAGGTCGATGAGAGCGACTTCGGTCGCGAGCTGGAAGTCCGCAATCTTGTTGGCGACGGCCGAGCCGACGTTGCTGGCGCCGATGACGACGATCTTTCTTCTGTTGTTCATTGTGTTTGATAACCCCCTGTTATGGCTATGTGAAAAAAATCTCTTTCATCTTTCATCCTAGCACCCTCTATGGCGCTTGTCAATGGGATTTGACCGTTTCTGAAAGAATTTTTGAGACCAAGTGATAATAGTAGATAGAATCCGGCTATCATGCATCGAAGTTATAAAAGAAAAAGCCTGCCGAAAGCAGGCAGGCTTGAATTTCCAAGGGCTCCGTGATACCATAGAAGTGCCGACGGAGCCGGCTTCCTTCCGAAAAGGAAGGGGTGATGTGTAATGACGCTTTACGAAAAGCTGTCCCTCGTGATAGCGTTCGCGACGCTTGTTGCAACGATCCTCAACCACTAAGGATGTAAGCCGCATACAGAGAAAAGCGCTTCTCCTCAAGCCGTGATCATTGAACGAATCGGAAGAAGCTGGCGCTCTGACCCGTCGGCTTCTTTCTTGCTTTCATTATATCAGAACTGATAGGGGCTTTCAAGATGCAAAATGCACTTGCCTATTTTGGAGCGTTGCTCGCGCTGCTGTGAAAAACAAAATACGACGAAAACGGACGAATTTCTGGTATGGAAGTTCGTCCGTTTTCTTGTTTTCTGCATTTCGTGCCACGAAAGTGCATTTCGTGCCACATTCCCCCATCTGAGGGGGATTTTATGGTATGGTAGAAG
>OMZR01000153.1 GCA_900315575.1 uncultured Veillonellaceae bacterium | reverse complement strand
GGAGAGGATGAAGGAATCTTCCTGTGAAAACAGGCGTTTTGGATGTTGCAGCAGGAAATTATTACGCTGGAGTCGAAAAGTTTACAAGAATATCAGCGCAATCATTGGGAAGGAGCTCACATGCAGGTCAATAAATACGTTTTTCAATCGCATGGTGATGAACGTGGGCAGCTCGTCGCGCTGGAAGAGTTCCGCGACATCCCGTTCCGAATCAAGCGCGTCTATTACATGTACGATACGCAGCCGGGCGTCGTGCGCGGCAAGCATGCGCACAAATCGCTCGAGCAGATCCTCGTCTGCATCCACGGCAGCTGCAAGATCCGTCTCGACAACGGCTATGAGACAAAGATCGTCCCGCTCGAAAAGCCGTATGAGGGACTCTATGTTGCCAACAACATGTGGCGCGAGATGTACGATTTTTCCGAAGGCGCTGTCCTCATGGTGCTCGCTTCGGAGCTCTACAACGAGGACGACTACATCCGCGACTACGATGAATTTCTGAAGATGGTGAAAAAAGAGCATGAAGATTGATCTCGCCGTGCTCGGGCGGCAGTTCGAGCTTTATCAGGAGGAATATGAAGAGGCCGCGCTGCGCGTGCTGCGGAGCGGATGGTATGTGCTGGGACCGGAAGTCGAAGCATTCGAGCAAGCATTTGCTGCCTATGTCGGGCGGAAATATTGCATCGGCGTCGGCTCGGGGCTCGATGCGCTGACGCTCTCCGTGCGGGCGCTCGGCATCGGCGGCAGAGACGAAGTACTCGTGCCGGCGAACACCTACATCGCGACCGTCCTTGCCATCACAGCGAATGGTGCGACGCCTGTTTTTGTCGAGCCGGACATGTATTTCACACTCGACGCTGCGCGCATCGAAGCCGCCATTACGGAGCGCACGAAGGCCATCATGGTCGTGCACCTCTACGGGCAGGCGGCGCAGATGGATACCATCTGCCGCATCGCAAAGGCACACGGCCTGCATCTCATCGAGGACTGCGCCCAGTCGCATGGCGCAAAATTCGACGGCACAATGACGGGCGCGTTCGGTGATGCGGGCTGCTTCAGCTTTTACCCGACGAAGAACCTCGGCGCGTTCGGCGATGCCGGCGCCGTCGTGACGGATGATGCCGAGCTCGCGAAAACGCTCCGCATGCTGCGCAACTATGGCAGCGAAAAGAAATACCACAACAAGATTCTCGGCGTCAACTCACGCCTCGACGAATTGCAGGCCGCGCTGCTCCGCACGAAGCTCGGCCATCTTGCAGAACTCATCGCCGAACGCGAGCGCATCGCGGCGGCCTATCTTGATGGTATCCAGAATCCCGCCATCCGTCTGCCGAAGCTTCGCAGGAACGCCAACCATGTTTGGCATCAGTTCGTCATCCAGACCGAAGACCGCGACGGCTTTCAGACCTATCTTGCCGATCACGGCATCCAGACCGTCATCCATTACCCCATCCCGCCGCACCTTTCCGAGTGTTATCAGTACCTTGGCCACAAAGCAGGCGACTACCCCGTCGCCGAGCACATGGCGAAGACCGTGCTGAGCCTGCCGATGTTCAACGGCATGCGGGAGGATGAAGTGCAATACGTCATTGAGACGGTGAACGGGTACGTCAAATAAAGCCTCCCCCACTGGGGGAGGTGGCCCCGCAGGGGCCGGAGAGGGTAGTCGGGTGCTGAAGCCTGACAAATATACAAAACGAAGGAGGCCTTGGTGTGCATACGTCAATGCCGATTGGAATCGATGACTTTGCAAAAGTATGTGCTAGTTATTATTTCGTGGACAAGACAGCGTTTCTCCGTGATTTCCTGAAGGATCATGCAGAAGTCACGCTCTTCACGCGTCCGCGCCGTTTCGGCAAGACGTTGACGCTCTCCATGATGCGTTATTTTCTCGACATCGAAGGCGCAGAGGTGCATCGATCGCTCTTTGACGGTTTGGCCATTGCAGAGGACTCCGAAGCCATGGCCGAGCAGGGGACGCGTCCTGTCTTGTTTCTCACGCTCAAAGGGTGGAAAGGGCTGACCTGGGATATCCTGCAAGTGCGCGTGCGACAGCAGATTGGCGGCCTGTTTAGTGCGTATGATATGCTTCTCCAGGATGATCTCAAAGCGTATGATCGCCGAAAATTCCAAAGTGTTTTGGATGATACATGCGATTTCGCCGCCCTTTCCGATGCGCTCGCCTTCCTGCTGCGCCTCATGGAAGCGCACTATGGCAAGAAACCCGTCCTGCTGCTCGATGAATACGATGTCCCGATCCAGTCAGCGTGGGAGCATGGCTACTATGACGAAGCCATCGACTTTTTCCGCGAATTCTATTCTACGGCACTTAAGACGAATCCCTCGCTCGATTTCGCCGTCATGACGGGCGTGCTGCGCATCGCAAAAGAAAACATTTTTTCTGCGCTCAACAATCTCGATGTGGACAGCGTCCTGCAAATGCGTTATCCGGAGGCATTCGGCTTCACAACTGCCGAGGTCGGAAAGATGGCAGAAGACCTCGGTTGTACGGACAAGTTGTCAGAGCTTCGCTATTGGTATGATGGCTATCGCTTCGCCGGACGGGAAATTTACAACCCCTGGTCCGTCGTCCAATATTTCAGTCGCAACTGCGAAGCGGCGGCCTATTGGGTGAACACGTCAGGCAATGCCATCCTCGAAGAACTTATGAAGAGTGCGGACCGTGAGCATTTCGAAGCGCTCGACACGCTCCTCCAGGGCGGCACAGTGTCAGCATTCCTGGAAGAGGGTGTCATCTACAGCGATATTGGCGAAGATCAGGATGCGCTTTACACGATGCTTTGCACAACGGGATACCTTACAATCGATCATACGGACAGTGTTGCGGGAGAGACAGAGTATATCCTGCGCCTGCCGAACCGCGAGATGCGGACGCTGTTCGGCCATGAGATCGTGAAACGCTACCAAAAAGGATTCGGCAAGTCCGCACTTGTCGCACTCATGCGTGCGCTTCTGCGCGGGGACGTCGAACGTGTACAATATGGATTTGAAAGCTACTTGGAAAAACTTGCGAGCTTCTACGACACTGCAAAGGGAAACGAAGCCTTCTATCACGGTTTCGTCCTCGGCATGACGGCCATTCTCGTTCCAACATACGATGTACGTTCCAATCGCGAATCCGGCCGCGGCCGCTATGATCTCGCAGCGATTCCGCAGCAACAGAGCCAGCCGGGGTTCCTCCTTGAGTTCAAAACAGCGGCAAGCAAAGAAGAACTCGAAGCCAAGGCGCAGGAAGCCCTGGATCAGATGGAAACGAAAGACTACCTCGCCGATTTCCGAACGCGGGGCGTCGAGGACGTTCATCGTTACGGCATCGCATTTTGCGGGAAAAAGGTGCAAGTAGCATATCAGCGACCATGAAACAGAAGGGAATCATCATGAAACTGCGGAAGCTTTGCGATAAAGATGCAGAAAGCATGCTCGAATGGATGCATGACCCTGCAGTTAACCAGTTTTTTCGAGCTCATTTTGCACAGATGACCATGGAGAATGCACGTTCGTTTATCCGGGGGGGGCAGAGCGCTGCAGCCCGCCATTATGCCATCTGCGATGACGAAGATGCGTATCAGGGAACGATCAGCCTGAAAGACATCGACGTGGAAAATGGCACGGCGGAGTATGCCATCGTGTTGCGGCGGCAGGCCCAGGGCAAGGGCTATGCCCGTTTTGCAACGCGTGAAATCCTCCGCATCGCCTTTGAGAAGCTGGACCTTTGCAAGGTGTATCTGAACGTGTGGAAGGAAAATGTGCATGCCGTGGGATTCTATGAGCACATGGGATTCCAACGCGAGGGCGAGGCAAGAGAGCAGATCGTCCTGCATGGCAGGCGCTGCAACCTGCTGTGGTATGGGATGCTGCGACGCGAATACCTGCGCGCATTCCGGGAATAAACGGATTCCTTCCTCACGCATGTCCAGCGGAAAACGTTCGGGACATGGAGAGGAAGGAATGGCGTGAACAAGATAACGTATGAAATCCGTCGCTACGAGGACGAGGATGCAGCCGCGTGGGATGCATTCTTGCCGCAGACCGTGAATGGCACGTTCTTGCAGAGCCGCAGGTTTCTGAGCTATCATCCGGCCGGGCGGTTCCGGGATTGTTCGCTGATGATTTACGATGCGAAGGGGAACCTCGCGGCACTCTGTCCGGGGGCGGATCAGATGGTGGATGGCAGGCGCGTTTTTGTTTCGCATCCTGGCAGCACGTTTGGAGGAATCCTTGTCGCGCCGAAGCATTACAAGGCGGCCAAAGTCCTTGCCATGCTCGATGCACTGGAAGCATGGTGGCGGGCCGAGGGATTTGCTGCTGTCGATCTCCGCATCACGCCATCTTTGTTCTCCAAGCAAGGCGAAGACCTGCTCGACTATGCCTTGTTCCATCATCATTACAAAGAATCCGTTGAGCTTAGTACGTATATCGATTATGACGAGTTTCGAGAACCTGTGGAAGCGAATTTTTCTCAAGGAAAGCGCACGGATTTTCATAACGGACAGAAAATCGGCATGTATGGACGGCCGCTCCGTCTTCCGGAAGAACTTGACGATTTTTATGATGTGCTTTGCGAAAGCTTGTCAAAATACGGCGTACAGCCCGTTCATAGCTACGAAGAATTGCTTGATTTCGCACAGGTGCGCCTGACGAAGGAATGCGGATTTTATGGCGTCTTCCTGCCGCAGGAGATGGGCGAGCGCATGGTGGCGGGGGCCATGATGTTCTATTTCTCCGAGGTGCATCTGGCGCATACGCAGTATCTTGCAGCCGTGAACGATTATCGTCGCTATAGTCCGATGACCTTTCTCTGCACGTATCTCATTGATACGATGCGGCAGCGCGGATTCCAAAAATTTTCTTTCGGCATCAGTACGGAAGAGCGCGGGCGAGTGCTCAACAAAGGACTGATTTTCGCAAAAGAATCTTATGGAAGCCGTCATAGCGTCAATCGGAAGTTTTGGAAGGATTTGCAAGTGCTATGAGAAACATTCATCAATACGAACAGGCATATCTGCAAGATGAACATGATTTTGAGCGCTATCAGGTGCGCTACCGTCGCAAGAAAGTGCTGGAGCTCTACGAAAAGCTGCCATCGAACCGCGTCCTCGAAATCGGATGCGGCATGGAGCCGCTCTTTCATTTCGTTCCCCAGGACAGCTTTTCACAGTGGGTCGTTGTAGAACCGGCAGATGCCTTTTATGCAGCAGCTGAACGAGCATCGAAGGAAGATGACCGCATTCATTGC
>OMZR01000186.1 GCA_900315575.1 uncultured Veillonellaceae bacterium | reverse complement strand
GCAGGAAATCGACGACATCCACGCCGAGACCGGCCTGCGCGTGACGGTGCTCGACGGCGAAGGCACGGTGCTCGCCGACTCGAACCGCGACGCCGAGACGATGGAGAGCCACAGCGGACGGCCGGAGGTGCAGCAGGCGCTGCGCGGCGAGGTCGGCAGCGCGACGCGCTACAGCTACACGCTCGGCGAGAACATGCTCTATGTCGCCGTGCCCGTGCAGCGCAGCGGCCGCATCATCGGCATCGTGCGGTCGGCGACGTCGCTCGCGCCGGTCGATGCGGCCATGCATCACAACATGACGATGCTCATGGCCGCGCTGTTCCTCTCGCTCGTGGCCTCTGCCCTGCTCGCGCTCTGGCTCGGCCACCGGCAGATCGCGCCAATCCTCCTGATCGTCCGCGCCGCGCGCGACATCATGGGCGGCAACCTCTCGCGGCGGATCCTGCTGCGCACAGGCGACGAATACGACGTCCTGATCTCCACGCTGAACCGCCTGACGGCCAGCCTTTCGCACAAGATCGAGGAAGCCCGCACGGAGAACGAGAAGCTGAACCTGATCCTCGAAACGATGGACGACGGCTTCTTCCTGTTTGACGAAGCGGGCAACATCACGGATGCCAACCGCCAGGCGCGCAAGCTCTTTTCCCTGCAGCCCGCCGACCTGCGGCGGCACAGCATCCACGTCCTCGGCAACGCAGAGATTTCCGAAACGGCGCAGCAGGTGCTCGAAACGGCCGCACCGAAAAAGATCCACACGACGCTCGCCATCCACGGTGTGCCGCATGCGTTCAAGGTGTATTTCGCGACGTTCCAGGCGGGCGAAAAGCCGGCCGTGCTCGCGGTGTTCCACGACATTTCGCTCATGGAGGAGCTGCACCAGCGGCAGAGCGAGTTCGTCGGCAATGCGGCGCACGAGCTGAGGACGCCCTTGACGTCCATTCACGGCTTCGCGGAGCTCCTCGCCGAGGACGACTTTACAGACCCCGCGACGAGCCGCCACTGCGCGGCCGTCATCGAAAAGGAGTCGGCGCGCATGGAGCGCCTCGTCGAAGGGCTGCTGCAGCTCGCACACCTCGGCAGCAGCGACATGCGGCAGAAAATCGAAAAAGAGCCCGTCGAGGCCGGCCACATCGTGGCGGCGGCGGCAGACGAGCTCGCGGAAAAAGCGCGCAAAAAAGGCCAGAAGCTCGACGTCCGCATCGAAACGGACGCCAAACTGCTGGCCCGGGAAGACCTGTTTCAGGAAATCGTGCAGAACCTCCTCGACAACGCCATCAAATACACGCCGGACGGCGGCCATATCTACGTCGGCTGCACGGAGACAGCGGCGGACGGCGCGAAAGGAGCAACAGACGCGGCAGACGGCACAAAAGGAACGGCGAAGGGCTTCCTCGAAATCGAAGTCCGCGACGACGGCATCGGCATCGCGCCCGAGCACCTGCCGTACATCTTCAACCGCTTCTACCGCGTCGACAAAGCAAGAGCCCGTCAGTCGGGCGGCAACGGCATCGGCCTCTCGCTTGTCAAGTTCCTCGTCAAGCTGTTCGAAGGGAAGATTTCCGTCGAAAGCGAGGTCGGGAAAGGGACGCGGTTCGTCGTGCGGTTTCCAGAGGCTTAAGTGTACAGCGCCTTCCCGATCCGCTGCACGGCCTCGCCCATTTTTTCTTCGGCGACGGCGGAGTAGTCGAGGACGAAGGTGCCGGCCGCTTCTTTGGGTGGCATGGTTGTTTCGGCGTAATAGCTCGCGAGGGGCTTCATGCGGATGCCCTCCTTCGCGAGCTTTTTTTCGATGGCTTCGTCGGTGCCGGCGCCGTGGAAGCGCACGAGGAAGTGGAGGCCGCTGCCTTGTTCGAGGATTTCGATGCGATCGGCGAACGGGCTTTTCTTGAGGAGCTGGAGGATGGTTTCGCGGCGGCGGCGGTAGAGGGTGCGCATGCGGCGGATGTGGCGCTCGAAGTCGCCGCCTTCGATGAAGCGCGCGAGGGTGTACTGCTCGAAGTTCGAGACGGTGCAGCTGTAGAAGCCGAGCCGGTCGCGAAACGGCTGGACGAGCGCCTGCGGCAGCACGAGGTAGCTGATGCGGATCGTGGGCGTGAGGCTTTTGGAAAACGTATTCATGTAGAGGACGCGGCCGAGGGCGTCGATGCCCATGAGCGTCGGGATCGGGCGGCCGGTCAGGCGGAATTCGCTGTCATAGTCGTCTTCGATGATGTAGCGGTCCGGGGCGCCCGTCGCCCAGCCGAGGAGTTCGTAGCGGCGGCTGATGGGCATGATGAGGCCGGTCGGGAAATGATGCGAGGGGCTGATGTGGACGATCTGGGCGCCGCTCGCCAAAAGTTCCTGCGGGCGCACGCCGGCGCTGTCGAGGCTGGCGGAGAGGCAGGTCGCGCCGAGGCTTTCGTAGATGCGGCGGATGCGGCCGTAGCCCGGATTTTCGACGCAGAAGCGGCGGTCGCGGCCGAAGAACTGGACGAGGAGCGTGTAGAGGTATTCCGTGCCGGCGCCGATGACGATCTGCTCGGGGGCGACGGCAAGGCCGCGAAAGCGGCGCAAGTGGCCGGCGATGGCGGTGCGCAGCGCGAGGACGCCCTGCCCCGGCGAGCGCGAAAGCAGCGCGTCGGCGTCGTCGGCAATGACGCGGCGCAGGTGCTTCGTCCAGATGGAGAACGGGAATGTCTCGGCCGAGGCGCTGCGGGCGGCGAAGTCGATGAGAGGCGCTGTAAAGATTTCGCCTCCCCCCATGGGGGAGGTGCCCCGAAGGGGCGGAGAGGGTGGCACCGCCGCGGGATTCTCTGGCCGTTCGGAATTTTCGGGTTCGATTTTCGGCCAAGCGGCCGCGGCTTTTTCGATATCGCTGGCGACGTAGACGCCGCGCTTGGGCTGCGAGGTGCACCAGCCTTCGGCCATGAGCTGGCCGTAGGCGCCTTCGACGGTGATGGTGCTGATGCCGAGGTGGCGCGCGAGGGCGCGTTTCGACGGCAGTTTTTCCCCGGGCTGAAGGACGCCCGCCTCGATGTCGCGGCGGATGCAGCGGTAGAGGTGGGCGTAGAGCGGCGCATGGCCGATGTTTTCAAAGGAATAGGTCAGCATTTGGTCACCTGTCAGATGAAGTATTCGATGCCCTCCCCTGCCGCTTTCGTGATGCGGTCGTTGAAGAGGAGGACGGCTTCGCGGTTTTCGATGGGCCCGAGGGCGTAGGGGCTGGTCGCCGGGCAGGCGGCGCAGTGCTCGCAGGCAAAGCAGCGCAGCGGGACGATGCGGTTGTAGGAAAAGG
>OMZR01000208.1 GCA_900315575.1 uncultured Veillonellaceae bacterium | reverse complement strand
GTCTGCGCCGGACTGCCGGTGCGGTGATGCGCTTCATAGAGGACTGCCTCCGGGATAAGCCGCTTCGCCCCTTCGAGGATCTTCTCGGCTTCGGGCCCGATGGGACCTGCCACGCATTCCGGCAGCCACGATACTTCATCCGCATCCGTACTGCTATCAAAATACGATACATGCAGGATGTCGACAGAAGCACCTGTCGCATCTGCAAGAATGGCGGCAAAACGCACGGCTTGGTCGGAAGCACCAGATCCGTCAACCGGAACCAGGATACGAGCCAACCTTTCCATACAATGAATCCCTCCCGTAGCATTTCTCTTTCATGGTGTATAATTCGCGAACACATGGGCAAATTCCTCTAAATTCTCCAAAAACTTCTCGTACTTTTTCAAGAAATCTCTGCTCGGCCCATCTGTAAAGTTGTAATTGACTTTTGCACGTCCGAGGTGATAAACTGGATAAAATACGAGAAGTATCGCATAAAAAGGAGGACGCAACTATGCCTGAAGAGAAGAAATCGTCGAAACGTTCGAATGCCGAGATCGTGGAGAGCACGACGATTGCCGACGTCTACCGCGCAGCCAAGCAGCTCGAGGGAGTAGCTCGGAAGACGAGGCTCATCCACAGTGACTATTTCTCCGAGCTCTGCCACAACGATGTCTATCTCAAGCCGGAGAACCTTCAGCATACGGGTGCCTTCAAGCTCCGCGGTGCCTACAACAAGATCAGCCAGCTCACACCGGAGGAGCGCGTGCGCGGCGTCATCACGGCCTCGGCCGGCAACCACGCGCAGGGCGTAGCGTACGCAGCGCGGAAGCTCGGCGTCAAGGCCGTCATCTGCATGCCGGCGACGACGCCGATCCTCAAGGTCGAGGGCACGCGCGCGCTCGGCGCGGAAGTCGTGCTGCACGGCGACGGCTTTGACGACGCCTATGCGCACAGCCTCGAGCTCCAGAAGAAGCACGGTTATGTCTACATCCACCCGTTCAACGACCTGCAGGTGCTCCTCGGCCAGGGCACGACGGCGCTCGAGATCATCGATGCGCTCAAGGATGTCGACGCCATCCTCTGCCCGATTGGCGGCGGCGGCTTCGCCTCGGGCGTCGCGCTCGCGACGAAGCTCGTCAACCCGAACGTCAAGGTCATCGGCGTCGAGCCGGAGAATGCGGCCTGCATGAAGGCGGCGCTCGCGGCTGACAAAGTCGTGACGCTCGACTCGGCTGACACGGTCGCCGACGGCTGCGCCGTCAAGACAGCCGGCACGCTGACATTTGAGTTCTGCAAGAAGTACCTTGACGACATCATCACCGTCTCGGAGATCGACATCATGAACGCCCTGCTCTCGCTGATCGAGAAGCACAAGCTCGTCGCAGAGGGCGCTGGCGTCCTCTCGCTCGCCGCACTCGCGAAGCTGCCGTTCCACGACAAGAAGGTCGTCTCGATCATCTCGGGCGGCAACATCGACATCTCGACCATCTCGGCGCTCATCGACAAGGCTCTGATCGCGCGCGGCCGCGTCTTCTGCTTCGCCGTCCAGCTGCCGGACAAGCCGGGCCAGCTGCTCAACGTCTCGCGCATCCTCGCCGAAGAGAATGCCAACGTCATCAAGCTCGACCACGACCAGACAAAGGTCACCGACAGCTTCAAGAAGGTCGTATTGACCGTCACCGTCGAGACGCACAACGAGCAGCACATCCAGAAGATCATCCAGGCCCTCAACGCGAACGGCTACGAAATCCAGAAAATCTACTGAGTAAACGGGCAGGAAAAAACCTCTCTTCGGAGAGGTTTTTTCCGCCCGTTTTCCTGTCTGAAGATTTTTATTTTTAGAAAGATAAAACCTTTATTTTCACCATTGACTTTCTGCGAAAGCTGTCTATATAATGAGGTATCCATTCATCTTTTTTTCAGATGGAACCCATCATTTTAAACGATAAGCATAGAAAGGAAGGACAAAATGTTTCTCATCGCGCTCTCCCCAATCCTATGGCTCATCATCGCGCTGAGTGTGCTCAAGATAGCGGCTTACAAGGCTTGCCCAATCGCACTCGTCATCGCCCTGACGGCCGGCATCTTCGTCAATGACATGACGATTCCCCACGCAGTCCAGGCGACGCTCGAAGGTGTCGCACTCGCCTGCTGGCCTATCCTGCTCGTCATCATCGCCGCTATCTTCACCTACAACCTGACCCTCCAGACGAAGGCGATGGACACGATCAAGAAGATGCTGACCTCCGTCAGCAATGACCGCCGCGTGCTGATCCTGCTGATTGGCTGGGGCTTTGGCGGCTTCCTCGAGGGCATGGCCGGCT
>OMZR01000157.1 GCA_900315575.1 uncultured Veillonellaceae bacterium | reverse complement strand
ATTATACTAAATTGGTGCAGTTCATGCTATTTATTTTGCTACAAACATAGATTTCACAAGGCTTTACGGGTGCTCAGCACCTGCGAAGTTTGAGTAAAAAAATCAATATTTTTATATTGTCTACGTTTACAAAACATTGTAGACGTTATGTAAACAAAAAACGACCGGCATGGAATCATGCCGGTCGCAGTGGTTCTTGGGAGGATTCGGCGACGTCTGGTGGCAGCTTGGCGTCGCCTTTGTCGGCTGCTTCGTTGCCGTTCGCGTTGTACCGCGCTTCATGCTCGCGTTCTTTTTCGCGCAGGAGCTCCCGCAGCCCCGGCAGCGCGTCGAAGGGCTGGAAGATTTTTGCGCGGTTCCACGGTCTCTTGATTGCCATAGGCTTTGTGCCCTCCAATCTGTTCGTTACGCTCGCGGCGCGTGGCGGCGGCGAGGAGATCGGTCGCCCGCAGCAGCGCGTTTTTGCCGAAGCGCTGGTGGAGCGCGAGCGTCGTTTGCTGGCGCGCGCGTTCCCGCGTCTCTGCTTCCGGCGGCGCAAAAAGCGAAAGCTCCTGCTGCGCTTCCGGCTCGACATGATTCGCACAGAGCAGGATGCGGCGGATCGGATAGCCGGTCAGCACGATGCGCGCGTAGAGTGTTTTGAGCGCGTCCGTGATGACGGAACTTGCATTCGTCGTCGTGTCGAGGCGGACGGTGCCGGAGGCCGGCGGCAGGAAGAAATCAGGACGCGAACTGTAGACAACGGCGAGCGTCACGGACGCGGTGACGACGTGGCGTGACGTGAGATTCAGGGCGAGTTGATCGGCCATTTCGACGAGCACGACGCGCGCCTCGGTGTAGCTGTAGTCGCGCAGGAGGACTTGACCCTCGGAAACGGATTGCGTCTCGGGACGGTACGCATGAATCTCGGCAATCGTCGTCGGCTCGCGTCCCCATGCGTGATCGTAAAGTAAATAGCCATCGATGCCGAACGCCTTGCGGATGGCCTTGTACGGCGCGTGTGCGATGTCGCCCATCGTGCGCAGCCCCATGCGCAACAGCCGCCGTTCGATGTCGTGGCCGATGCGCCAGAAGTCCGTGAGCGGCGTGTGATCCCAAAGCGTCGCGCGGAACGTCGCTTCATCGAGCACGCCGATGCGGTCGGATGCGTGCTTCGCCGTGATGTCGAGCGCGATTTTCGCGAGGTAGAGATTCGTCCCGATGCCGCACGTCGCCGGCAGGCCAAGACGGCGCTCGATTTCGCCAAGCAGGAAGCGCGCCATTTCGCGCGGCGTCCGGTGGTACATCGCCGTGTAGCCGGTGACGTCGATGAACGCTTCATCGACGGAGTAGACGAAAATATCCTCTTTGCAGAAATAGTCGAGGTAGATGCTGTAGATTTCGGCGGCGTAGCTCAGGTACAGCTGCATCCGAGGCGTCGCCATGATGTAGCGGAAGCGCGCTGGAATCTCGAAGACGCGGCAGCGGTTGCGCACGCCCTTCGCTTTCAGCGACGGCGACACGGCGAGACATATCGTTCCGCGCCCGCGCGCCGCATCCGCGACCACGAGATCGGTCGTCATCGGATCGAGCCCGCGCATCACGCACTCGCACGAGGCGTAGAATGACTTGAGGTCGATGATGAGATAGCTTCGATTTTCCATGTGCTGCACCTCCTATTTTTGTGTGTTGCTTTTTTCATTTATTTTATCACTGTTTTGTCAAATATACAATTTAGTTCTTTATATGGAAAAATATATCAATATAAATTTATCTAATGAATAGTTTTACACGGTGTTGGAACTGTTGGCAATGTTGGATATGTTGTTCAACATATCCAACAGTGCCAACAAATCATCCGATTGTTGATTGCTTTTTTGTCGCAAATCGTATATAATTTTCACGACGAAATATGTCGCGAAAGATAGACGATTTTTGAGACGAAATGGAGGTAGCGCAAATGTCATGCCAGAACGAAATCATGAAGAAAATTTTGCGAGCGCCGCATGGCACAGGCTTCACGGCGTCGGACTTCGCGGACGTTGCCGAACCGCGAACGGTTGGCAAGAGTTTGGAACGACTGGCTGCTGCTGGAAAAATCCGTCGCGTGATGCGCGGCGTGTATGACCGGCCGCGTTATAGCGAGCTCTTGCAAGAATACGAAGCGCCCTCCCCTGTCGGCATCGCCGAGGCGTTGGCACGGAATTACCATTGGACGATCGTGCCGAGCGGGCAAATCGTCCTCAACCAGCTCGGCCTCTCCACGCAAGTGCCGGTGGCTTGGACGTTCGTCAGCGATGGCCCGTACAAATCCTATCAGATGGGGGGCATCACGCTCCGATTCAAGCACAGCACGAACAAAAACATCTCGGGGATGTCCTTCAAATCCGCGATGGTGATCCGCGCTTTGAAGGAGCTCGGACAGAAGTATGTGCAGGAGAACGTCATCGGGAAATTGCGCAGCCATCTCACGCACGACGAAAAACAGCGCTTGTATCGCGAGAGCCAGCGCGCGACGGCGTGGATGCGCCCAGTCATCAAGAAAATCTGCGAAGGATGAGGTAACCACTCATGTACAATATCATCAAGGCCAGCCAGAATGACCGGCGCGCCCTGTTCCTGAACACCGCCCAGAAAATGGGGCTGCACGAGGCCATTGTCGAGAAAGATTTCTGGGTGTGCCTCACGCTGGACTATCTGTTCCATCGCTGCAAGTGGCGGGACGCCTTTCTTTTCAAAGGCGGTACGAGCCTGTCAAAAGCCTACGGCCTGATCCGGCGCTTCTCAGAAGACATCGACTTGGTGATGGACTGGCGGCTCTTGGGCTACGAAAAAGACGAGCCCTGGCGTCCGCGCAGCAAGACGCAGCAGGATCTTTTCAACCACGAGGCGATCGACCGCAGCGCGGCCTTTTTGCACGACCAGTTCCTGCCCGTGCTGCAACAGGATTTGTCTGCAATCTTGGGCGAAGACGCTCATGTAGAAATCAACGACGATCCGAACGTCATCGACTTTTACTACCCGCACATTTTCGACGTCGGCAGCATCCTCCAAGCGATCCGTCTGGAAATGGGTTCGTTGGCAGACTGGACGCCATCGCAGGAGCGGACAATCACGCCTTATGTCGCGCAGGAATACCCGCGCATCTTCCGGCAGGCTGACACCGCCGTCCGCACGGCGACAGCAGAGCGGACGTTCTGGGAAAAGGTCACGATTCTCCATCAGGAGGCCAACCGGCCAGAGAACCGCCCCATGCCGAAGCGCTACGCCCGGCATTACTACGACCTGTACTGCATCGCAAATTCGCCCCATGTGGAGACGGCGTTTCAGGACATTCCCCTGCTCTACCGCGTGATCGATTTCAAAATGAAATTCTATCCCCGCGCCTGGGCGCACTACGAAGACGCGAAGCAAGGCCGCATCCGCCTGATGCCGCCATCGCACAACCTGCCCGTCCTGAGGGATGATTACCAGCACATGCAGGACATGATTTTCGGCGACCGGCCTAGCTTTGACGAGCTGCTGGCGTTCCTTCAGCGGTTTGAGCACACGTTGCAGGAAAAAATGACATCGTAAACAAGAGGATGCGGATGGATCGCATGGAAGAAAGAATACCGGAGACGCTGGACAATAAGGAGAGCGGACGCGTGGTGGAGGAGCTGCGCGAGGACATCCAAACGGGAAGCCGGATTTCTTTGATCGCCGCTGAAGACAGTGAGACCGGGGAAGAAGACGACGAAAACGAAGAAGCGGAAGACGAAGAATAACGCCGGCCGCAGTTGGACGAAGATACACGAAGGGGCTCATGCCGGAACACCGGCATGAGCCCCTGATTGTTGTGGTATGTTATTCTTCGATAGAATGTGAGCTGCCATTCAAGAGGCTGCTCAGCCCAACCCGGAACCCAAGGAACACTTGCGGGAGCTTCTCTGGCGGAATGACGTTTCCTCCAGTATGCGCCGAGGTTACATAGTCCCGCACCAGCTGGGTCACCCTGTCTTGGTAGATGATGTTATCGCAGAGCGTGCCCTCGGAAGCAATTTTTTCGGAAGGCGAGGACTTCATGCCGGCGAACGTGATGATCCTGACGATGTCCTCCGGTTCGTCTTCGATGCAGACTTCCCAGACGGCACGTTCGTTATCATGTTCGTCGGCCATGATAATCTTCGATAATTTCTGGATTGACATCAAATCCATCATCTGTTCATTGCTGCTAAAGCTCAGGAGATAGCTGTCTGGCGTGTCAGTTGCGTTTTCCCAATGCGCGGCCGTCTTCCTGGCTGCTTTCAGCCAGCCGTTGATGCCTTCGCATTCCTCGAGGTTTACCATGACATAATCGTCCTCGCAGAACGTGTCGAAGAAATCATCCATGTCTGCGGTGATCTCGCCATTCCTGAGAACCATGTGCCACAACGCCGATAACGCGAGCTTACATTCTGCTGGGCTTGTGGTGTGGATCAAGACGTCAACACCAACCTGGCTGGCGGTGTGGGTTGCTTCCCAATGCTCGCACATTTCACAGGCGATGACGCGGCCTCCGAGTTTTGCTACGGTCGCGAACTTCCGCACCCATTCCATCTGGACTTCGGAAGGGTCGTAAAGCAACAGCTTGTCTTCCGATTTGCCGATGGAAATCGTCAGCTCCTTCGGATTGGAATCCTCGATGCAGGTCAGTGGAATCTGATCTTTCGATATAGCAACCGGTTTTGTGGCTGTGCGGATTCCCGCGTTCTCTGCCATGCGGATGCCTACGTCGCCGATGGAGATGATGTGGAGGTTGTAGTCCTTTCTATATCCGTTGATGGAATCAGACGCGATTACCGTCGCATTCTCTTTCTCAGGTTCTTTCCTCTTCATCCATACGGGAACTTCGTTGTTATCCATGTGGGCGTTTCCCCTTGCGTTTTTCATGCTATAAGATTTTCAGTGCTTTTTTATCGTTTTCAGTTGCTGGAATTCGGTTTTGCTAAAATAGGATCAGATGTGATGATACATCGATGAAAGGAGATTTATGATGTC
>OMZR01000152.1 GCA_900315575.1 uncultured Veillonellaceae bacterium | reverse complement strand
GCCACACCGTCAAATTTCGATGCCGGGTCGATGACGCGGCCGCCTTTGAGAATCATCTTCGTCATGCCTGTTTCCCTCCCGTGAGCACCAGCGTGTAGAGTGCCATGCGCACTGCGACGCCATTCTGAACCTCTTCCTGGATGGCCGAATTGTCACCGTAGGCGACGGCCGGTCCGATTTCCCAGCCCTTGTTCATCGGGCCCGGATGCAGGATCAGGACATCGTCTTTCGCGAGCTGCAAGCGGCGCGGGCTCAGGCCGAAAATGCGCGCATACTCGCGCGTCGTCGGGAACAGGCCGCCTTTCATGCGCTCAAGCTGGATGCGCAAGACTTCGATGACGTCGGCGTCCTTGATAGCATCCTCGATGCGTTCATGCACGACGATGCCCGGCTCTTCATAGAGGAAGCGCGGCAGCAGCGTCCGCGGCCCTGCGATGTGGACTTCCATGCCCATCTTGCGCATGCCGTAGATGTCGGAGCGTGCCACGCGGCTGTGCAGCACATCGCCAAGAATCGCGACCTTGAGGCCCGCGAGGCGGCCTTTGTGCTCCTGGATCGTGAAGAGATTCAGCAGGCCCTGTGAAGGATGCGCGTGTGCGCCGTCGCCTGCGTTGAGGATGACCGGCGAAACGACTTTCGAAGCGTATTCCGCCGCGCCCTCGGCTTTGTGGCGCATGACGATGGCATCGACGCCCATGGCCTCGACCGTGTAGAGCGTGTCGCGCAGGCTCTCGCCTTTCACGATGCTCGACGTGCCCGACGTGATGTTGACGACGTCGGCGCCGAGGTACTTCGCCGCGAGCTCGAACGATGTGCGCGTGCGCGTCGAGGGCTCGTAGAACAGCGTCACGATGGACTTGCCGCGCAGCGTCGGCACTTTCTTGATGTCGCGGTGGATGATGTTCTTCATCTCCTTCGCGGTCTCGAGCACGAGGCGGATCTCCTCCGGGCTGAAATCCTCGAGGCCGAGGATGTTCTTGCCCCGCATGGATACGGTGTTCTTCTCCAAAGCAGCCACTCCTTTCGAATGGTGGAAACAACTTTTGCTTCGCGAAACAACATGAAAGGCATGAAAAAAGAGCTCTCCTATGCGACGGCATAAGAGAGCTCTGGTCTTCCAGAAACTACACTTTGGGTAAACGTTATGCGTGTATGGCTCCTTTATGCGTCTCGCAGTACGCATGTTAAAAGGGAAATATGCTCTTTTGTCGCACATATGATACCATAAAGAACGCAGTTTTGCAAGCAAGGATTGTAATGATCAGCAATTACTCATGCAACGCTTCGGCGAGGATGTCCGCGACGTGGCGGATCTTGATGTTCGGTGCCTGCTTGTCGAGGCCGCCGCCGATCTGCATCATGCAGGCCGGGCAGGCAACGGCAATCGTGTCGGCACCCGTGTCCTTGATGTTCTGGATCTTCTCGCTGAGCATCGGCAGCGAGATTTCGCTGTACTTGACGCCGAAGGCACCCGCCATGCCGCAGCACTTGTCGGGGTTCTTCATCTCGACGAAATCGACATTCGGGATGCTGTCGAGCAGGGCACGCGGCTCCTTGTAGATGCCGAGACCGCGGCGCATATGGCACGAATCGTGATACGTGACCTTGTGTGCCCCCGGCGCCGTCTGTTTCTTGAGGCGGCCGGCCTTTTCATAGGCATTGGCGACAAAGCTCGTGAATTCATAAATCTTTTTGGCAAACGCATCGGCGCGGGCGCTCCACTCCGGGTCGTCCTCGAAGATCATATGATACGTATGCGAAAGCGTCTCGGCGCAGGTCGGGCAAGCCGTCAGGATGACGTCGACGCCCGCATTCTCAAATGCTTCGATGTTCTGCTTTGCAATCTTGCGGCCCGTTTCGCGGTCGCCCATGCCGAGGACCGGCTTGCCGCAGCAGCTCTGCTCCATCGGATACTTGACAGCATAGCCGAGGTCCTGCAGCACTTCGACGACATGCACAGACGTATCCGGGAAGACGAAGTCGAGGTTGCAGCCCGAGAAGAACGCGACAGTCTTCTTCGGATTCGACGGGTTCTTCTTTGCGAGGTCCGGGAAGCGATCACGGAACGGTTTGTCGGCGATGGCCGGCAGGCTGCGGCCCTTCGTCATGCCGGCGAAGAACAGCGGCAGGTTGCGGACAAAGCCGCCGGAAGCGACCGGTTTCTGCGCGATGGACGCGATGCGGATCAGGCGATGGAAGATGCTGCGGTTCGTGAGGATCTTCTGGAAGACCGTCTTCTCCGGCAGTGCGAGGCCGTGCTCTTTGACATAGCGCGAACGAAGTTCGTCGATGATGTCCGGGATTGGAATCTTGCCTGGGCAGACCGTCGTGCAACGGCGGCAGCCGATGCAGAGGTCGCTGAACTGGCCGAACGCCTCCATGTTGCCGAGGATGCCCGTGAGGATGGCGCCGATGCCGCCGGAATAGATGTGGCCGTAGACATGGCCGCCGACGAGCGTCCAGATCGGGCAGACATTCAGGCAGGAGCAGCAGCGCACGCACTGATAGACTTCCTGCAGCTTCGGATCATGCGCAGCCTTGAGGCGGCCGTTGTCGAGCAGGATGACATACTGCTGGCGATCTTCTTCGACCCATTTGCCATCGACTTTGTGGATGACTGGCGTCGGGCCGTCGACCATCGTCATGTAGCTCGTCATGCGCTGGCACGTGCCGTTGCGCGGCAGCAGGCGCAAAATCTTTGCTGCATCTTCGATTTTCGGAATGAGCTTCTCATAGCCGATCAGGACGACATGGATGCGCGGCAGCGTCGTGACGAGACGCGCGTTGCCTTCATTCGTGACGAGGCCGATGGCGCCGTTTTCGGCAATGCCGAAGTTCGCGCCCGTGATGCCCATGTCGGCCGAGAGGAATTCCTCGCGCAGGACGCGGCGGGCCGTCGAAATCATGAATGGGATGTCAGGCGGAATTTCTTCCTTGAGCTCGTGCGAGAAGAAGCCCGCGCACTGCTGGCGGTTCAGATGGATGGCCGGCATGACCATGTGCGACGGCTTCTGATCTGCGACGGCGAGCATCCACTCGCCGAGGTCGGTCTCACGGACATGGATGCCGTTTTCGGTAAAGCACTCGTTGAGGTGGATTTCCTCCGAGGCCATGGATTTCGATTTGACGACGCGCTTGACGTTCTGCTCCTTGCAGATCTGGAGGACGTATTTCTTGACATCGTCGCCGTCTTTCGCGCGGAAGAAGTGGCCGCCGCGCGCCTTGACGTTCTTTTCGAACTCGTCAGCGACTTCCTCAATGTGCTGCACCGTCCAGTGCTTCATTTCCTTGAGGTCGTCGCGCAGGTCTTCGATGCTGTCGACGTTCGCGTAGGATTTCAGACGGGAGGCCGGGTACTGGTCGGCAAAACGGCTCAGAGCGTCACGCAGTACCGGGTCATGAAGCTTTACGTCGATTTCTTGTTTCAGGTTGCGAGTCTCACTCATTTCGTTTCGCCCTCCTCTTTTCCGATGGCTACGATGAAGAAGCGATGCGGTCCATGGACGCCGAGGCTCAGGACGCGCTCGATGTCCGCCGTGCGGCTCGGGCCCGTGATGAAGCCGAGATAGCCTTTCTTGAAGACTTTAGCCATGACCTTGAATGCCGTCGTGACGGTATCCGTCAGGCAGTTCGCATCGAGCAGGACGATATGGGCGATCGGCAGCATGCCGACGACGCGGGCCTCATAGGAATACGTATCGACGACGACGCTTCCCGTCTCGCCGACGCCGAATTCGGCACGCGAAAGACCGAGCTCTGCCTTCGGGGCATGCTCGGCGACTTCGAATTTGTCGCGATAGACCGTGCGGCCGGAGTCCGTCAAAGCCTGGCAGGCGGCAGCGATCCCCTCATCACTGTCATCACCTGCAACAACGACTTCTTTCGCTTCGACTTCTTCCGCAATCTTGCGAACTTCCTCAGCGGCTGCCGCGATGTCTTTCACGCAGCGGATTTCCGCCGATGCTGCCTTGGCATTTTCAGCAAAGGCATCCCAGTACGAGCCGTTGATGAGGTCAGGCGTGAAGGCTTTCGTCTTCCAATCCTCACATACTCTTTTCATTCGGTTCACTCTCCTCCAATTTCAGGAAGCAAGGCGGATGCAGTCGAAGCGCCGTTGCTTCCAAGGCGAAATCTCTATTATGTGTGGCTTTCTAAGGCTTATATTCGACGTGAACGAGATGAATCCTGCCATAAAAATTGAAATTTTTTGCAGTTTTTTTCGGACAATATAAAAAAGGTAGCGACATTCGAGAATCTCGATGTGTCGCTACCCTCTCAGTCACCTTTACAGGTGACAGCTCCCCTAGAGGGGGAGCCTTTTCAAATGACTCAAATGACATAGAACCAGGCCGCATCGGAATCCGTCTCCTGAATCTTGTGATCCTGATCGAAGCGGAGCTCCTGGTTCTTGACGCTGACCTTCGTGCCGGGCGCGATGGACTTCGTGAGGAAGACGTTGCCGCCGATGACGGCGCCCTTGCCAATGACGGTGTCGCCGCCGAGAATCGAGGCGCCAGAATAGATCGTGACGTAATCAGCAATGGTCGGATGGCGCTTCTTGTTGAACAGCTTGCGCCCGCCAGATGTCGATAACGCGCCGAGCGTCACGCCCTGATAAATCTTGACGTGCTCGCCGATCTCCGTCGTCTCGCCAATGACGATACCTGTGCCATGGTCGATCATGAAATATTTGCCGATGGTCGCTCCCGGATTGATATCGATACCCGTCTTGCTGTGTGCGAGTTCCGTCATGATGCGAGGAATCACCGGCACCTGCAGCTGATAGAGAACATGAGCGAAACGATAAATCGTGATGGCATAAAGCCCAGGATAAGCAAATATGATCTCATCCGCACTCTCTGCCGCGGGATCGCCATCGAATACCGCGGCTACATCCGTCGCGAGATATTCTCGGATGGAGGGAATCTGCTGCAGAAACTTCAGCGTGATCCGCTGAGACTGTTCTCTCGTCTCTTCCAATTTCTTATCATCCGAGGCCTTCCCATAGCGCAGCGCGATGGAAATCTGCTTGTTCAACCGAAACGCTACATCCTCGATGACCATGGACAGATTGTTGCGGATGTCATAGATCCGATAGTGCTTATCCTTAGAAAACCCTGGATAGGCAATGCGCACGAGTTCATTGATCAACTCATAGATCACTTTCGTATCGGGCTGGTTGAATACATCGAGTTTATCAATCGACCGGCCCTGATCGTAATCAGCAAGAATCGCTTGCGTCGTTTCGTGGATTGCGGGAGAA
>OMZR01000151.1 GCA_900315575.1 uncultured Veillonellaceae bacterium | reverse complement strand
TAATTATACCAAACTGGTGTGACTCATGCTATTTATTTAGCCATGAATCTAGATTTTACAAGGCTTTGTGAGTGTTTTGCACCTGCGAAGTTTGAGTTATTGTACTTGATTTGATGAAAAAGTGCAACGCTTTTTGGCTTGGAAAACCTTGCAAGAACGCGGTACAATAAGAAACACGACAAACCATCAAAGAGAACGCAGACATCGTATGGAGAATGGAGGCTGCACGGCATGAAAAAGAAAGCGTTCGCCCGCAAGCGGCAATACCGTAAGATGGGCAAGCCCTTTGTTACCGAGTACCAAGCGTTCGATCTTTTTAGCACACAAGCGGAATACATTCTCGCGGGGCTTCACACGTTCTATTCCATGAAGCGCTGGGGGACATCTCCGAACGACATCTTGGAGAAGGCATGTGCGCGGCACGGCATCCGTATGGATGATGCGGAGCACAAAGAAGCGATGGAGGCAGCGTCTGCCGAGGCGTGTGATGAATGGGATGCCGATCTTCGTGAGATGATTTACATCTTCGACCAGATTGCAAATAATTTTCCCGATTCGCCATTGTTCCTTTGGACATCCGAAGAATCGGACAAGCTGGACGAACAAGGCGTCCCGCATTTCCGATTCATAGAAAAGGATGCTGCCGGTTCTGTTTATGAAAGCAATCTGCCAGAGACACCGGACAGCGTATGGGAGGCGGAGGAGGCATATCAGAAGCGCATCCAGGACGGCCTGCATCTTTACGCTGAACACTTTTTAGCGCTTTGGGATTGAACCGTTGAGTAGCAAATCGGCAATATCCGCTTTTATTGCCGATTTGCTACTCAACGGCTTGACATCAAAGTGAATAATGCCGCCGCTTGTGTTGCAGCCTATAACGGTTGCTATCCTGCATATCACATTAACAAGCGCTGTTGGATTTCTATCGTGCTCGACGATACGATGAAGGACGATGATATCTGGCCGCTGCTTGCCGAGAGCCATGCGTTTGCAGAGAAGGGAAAAAGAAATGAAAACGTATCTTGACCATGCTGCCGTGACGGTGGCGAATATTGGATGGACGATGAAGCTGTTTGAGGACGTGCTTGGCATGCACGAGACGCGGCGGAAGGAGACGGACGGCAAGCTCACTTTGCGAGCTGCTCGTTCACGGCCTCGCCGGGCGGGACGACGCTTTGGTTGACCATGTACAGCAGGCGTGAGCCAAGAGACTTGATTTGAGCTTTTTTGTCGAACGTTCCCTCAGGGCTCATGTCGCGATGCCAGCCCGTATCGACGAGGATGCGTCCTTTCGGATGTTCGATCAGGTAGACCGAGACCGGCAGTCAGAGCCGGTTTTTTTTCTTTCCAAACAAACCGGAGGCGCGGATCATGCTGCAATTGTCGCCGCCAAACGGCAGCGCGGGCGGCACGCAGACCTTTCCCGTATGCCAGACGTGAATCGTGATGTTTTCCATGATGACTCTTCCTTTCCCGATGTCCTGATGTTTCCATGATTCCGTGGCTTACACACGATAGGCATCATTCCAGTTCCGGTAGCGCGCTTCGGTTTTGCTGCCATACTGGATGGCTTGCTGCGGACAGACGGAGATGCAGCCCATGCAGTGCGTGCACTGGCTGCCCCACGCTGGATGGCGGCTGGCGTCCCGGCCTCCTGACGAGAGAATCCTCTCAAAAACCTGCTTGACGTTCATTACTACAGAAAATATACTATAAGTGTCAGCCCGTGACAAGTACGCAGAAAAAATGTACTAGTACGGCAGACCGTATCATGGAAAGAACATCGAGCGAGAAACGGAGACAGGAATGTGGACGAGAAACAGCTGACACGCGAAAGCTTCCTCGCGTATCTGAAGGAATTGCAGCAGGAACGGTCGGATCGCCCGATTCTGAAGACGATGGAAATCCTGAGCGGCAAGTGGCGCATCCAGCTGCTTTATGTGCTGAGCCAGCATGACAGATGCCGCTTCGGCGAGCTGCGCCGCGCCGTCGCGGGCATCACGCCGACGATGCTTACATCATCCCTGCGGGAACTTGAAAAGCAGGGCATCATCCACAAGGAACGCTACAATGAAGTCCCGCCGCGCGTGGAGTACAGCCTTACGCCCGCAGGGGAAGACCTCTTGCCGATCTTTTATGAAATCGCGCGCTGGAGCCAGCGTCATTTGCCGGAGGACGAGGATTTTCCCATGTAATGGAAATACGTCTCCTTCATTTCGCGGCGCGTCTTTGCTGCTGGCCAGAGTTCGCCGAGCGCCCCCTTCCGCATGGCGGCGGCGAGGTGGTCGTAGAGGTTGGGAATGTCTGACGCGAGGCGGGCGATGAGTTCTTTTGCGTCCTGACGGACGGTGTGGCCGTCGTGCGGGCAGGGGGATTTCACGGGCTCGAAACCGTGGTACTTCACGGCCGCGCGCATCTCTTCTTCGCGGAAATAAATGAGCGGGCGGATGACGGTGAGGTTCGTGCGGTCGAGGTACGTGACGGGCGTGAATGTCGTGAGCTGGCCCGACCAGAGAAGGCTCATGAGGAACGTTTCGACGGCGTCGTCGTTGTGGTGGGCGTAGGCGATTTTGTTGCAGCCGTGCTCCGTCGCGTAGCGGTTCATGGCGCCGCGGCGGAAGAACGCGCAGGTGTAGCATGGCGTCTTGCCGCCCTGCGCCTCGATGGCGCCCGCAATATCGACATCGACGGTGTCGTAGGGGATGCCGAGCCCCGCGAGGAATGTGCCGATGCGCGTCGTGTCGAATGGCGTGTCGGGGAACATCGGATTGATCGTCAGTGCGCCGAGCGTGAAGTCCTTGTGCAGCCGCTCGCGCAGGATGGCGAGTGCGTAGGCGAGGAAGATGCTGTCCTTGCCGCCGGAAACGCCGATGAGGATGCGGTCGCCGTCATCAATCATCTCGAATTCGACGATAGCGCGCATGAGTTTGGAAAAATAGCTTTGTGGCAGATTGATTTTCAAGGGGAACCTCTCTTTCAACAAAAAAGAAACAGCCCCATTATAATTGAAATCCGCGCGAAAGGGTAGACGGTCGCACGGATTTTCGATATAATAAAAAGCAATCAGCGTTTTGACGAGGGAGGATTTTTCAAAACATGAAAAACACGAAACCCATTTACACGATCGGTCATCGCAATCCGGATACGGACTCCATCTGCTCCGCCATCGGCTATGCGCATCTGAAGCAGGCGCTCGGCGAGAACGTCGTTCCGGCGCGTGCTGGCAAGGTCAATGCCGAGACGAAGTTCGCGCTTGAGCATTTCCATGTCGAGCAGCCGCTACTCCTCACGGATCTCTATCCGCGCGTCAAGGATGTGCTGCTCGATTGCAAGATCGTCGTGAAGCAGCATGACACGTTGCGCCAGCTCGGCGAGATCATGCGCGACCATGACCTGCGTTCTGTTCCGGTTACGGACAGCAAGGGCATCCTCGTGGGCATCGTGACGGTTTCCGACCTCGCCAAGCGCTATTTCCAGGAACTCGGCATGGCGAACCTCGCTGACATGCGCGTGCGCTATCGCGACATCATCGCAGCCATCGACGCGAAAATCCTCGTCGGCGGCGTCGAGAGCGACTTCATCAAGGGCGAAGTCCGCATCGCGGCGGGCTCGATCAAGATGATCCAGTCGCACATCAAGGAGAACGATATCGTCCTGATTGGCGACCGTCACGACGAGACGATCATCGACTGTGTCAAGCAGGGCATCTCCGTCCTCATCGTCACGGGCGACGGCCGCGTCTCGGCCGATGTCATCGAGGAGGCGGAAAAGCGCGGCATCTTCGTGCTCTCCACGCCGTATGACACGTACACGGCCGCGCGCCTCATCAACCAGTGCGTGCCGGTGCGCCGCATCATGCATCAGGATCCCGTCTGCTTCAAGCCGCTCGACCTCCTTTCGGACATCAAGGGCACGATGGAGGAGACGAACTACCGCAACTATCCGGTCGTCGAGAACGGCCGCCTCGTCGGCATCGTGAGCCGTGACAACCTCACGATGCCGGAGCGTGACCGCGTCATCCTCGTCGACCACAACGAGCGCGGGCAGGCCGTCGAAGGCATCGAGGCTGCGAAGATTGTCGAGATCATCGACCACCATCGTCTCGGCGGCATCCAGACGAGCGAGCCGATTTACACGCATGCCGAGCCAGTCGGCTGCACGGCGACGATTGTCGCGAACATGCACTGGCATCGCGATATCGACATCCCGCAGTCCATCGCGGGTCTGCTGCTCTCGGCCATCCTTTCCGACACCGTCCTCTTCAAGTCTCCGACATGCACGCCATATGACAAGAAGACGGCGGAGCGCCTCGCGGAAATCGCGGGCGTCGACATCCAGGAATATGGCATGGCCATGTTGAAAGCGGGCTCCGGCATCGGCGACATGACGCCGATGGAGATTGCGAAGAACGACCTCAAGGAATTCACGATCGGCGACTACCGCATCATAGTGAGCCAGATTTCCGTCATGGATACGAAGGAAGTCATGGACCTCGAGCCGCAGCTCATCGAAGCGATGTCGACGATCTGCGAAAAAGAGGGCTTCGACATGAGCCTCGTCATGGTCACGGACATCCTCGAAGAGGCGACGTATCTCCTCTATGCGGGCTCGCCGAAGACGTTGATCGGCGAAGCGTTCAAGAAGGATGCGAGCGGCACGCATGTCTATCTGCCGGGCGTCATGAGCCGCAAGAAGCAGATTATCCCGCCGCTCTCCGAGGCCGTCAAGCGCATCGAGAAGAAGTAAGGAACTACCGAAATATTGTCATTTCGCCGCTCCTGCAACCTGTAGGGGCGGCTTTTTACGCCGTAAATCCGTTCAGTATAAAAGACAAAGGGATAGGAGGAAATTTTGGATATCTTCAAGGGACTCAACCCCATGCAGAAACAGGCTGTCGAGCACATGGAGGGGCCGCTGCTCATCATGGCGGGCGCAGGCTCGGGCAAGACGAAGGTGCTGACGTGCCGCATCGCGAACCTCTTGGCGCATGGCGTCGCGCCGTACCGCATTCTTGCCATCACGTTCACGAACAAGGCCGCGACGGAGATGCGCGACCGCGTCGACCGTATGATCGGCGATGCCGCGAAAGACGTCTGGCTCAGCACGTTCCATGCGTTCTGCGCGCGCTTTTTGCGTCGCGAGATCGAGGCGACGGAGCTCTACAAGCGCAATTTCGTCATCTACGATACGAGCGACAGCCAGGCCGTCATCAAGGATGCGCTCAAGAAACTCAACCTCGACGAAAAGCAGTACACGCCCGCGAGCGTCCTTTCGGCCATCTCGAACGCGAAGAACCAGATGCAGGGGCCGCACACATTCAAGAAACTCGCGGACGGCTTCTTTCAGGAAAAGGTCGCCGACATCTATGAAAT
>OMZR01000168.1 GCA_900315575.1 uncultured Veillonellaceae bacterium | reverse complement strand
GCATTTTCACCGATATCAAGGTGCTGGAGGACAAGATTGTCCTTACCCTGAGCGACAACTCCATCGTGAACATCCCCTTCGCCGCGGCCTTCAAGCTCTCCATCGAGAACAACGACATTGTGTACGATAAGATACGTCAGGTCATCGAAATCCCCTACACCGTAAGCGCCAAGACCGCTGGTACGGTGGTAGATGTGATGGGCTACGACCCCTACTACTTCCAGGTGGAAGTCACGGAAGAAAAGATTCTCGTTACCCCGATGGCTGACGACGCTGCTGCTACAATGATGGTGGTCGCCGATTCCAAAGTCGGACTCGTTTCTATCGTGAAGCTCAGTGTCAGCAACGAAATGGTTATAATCGTCGATCCCGAACCCGAGGATTTCTGGGAAGACTATGTGATCGATTCCGATGGCGGCACCATCGTGGCCAATATCGTTTCCAATGTAGAAATCGATGCTATCCCCAGAGAAGGAGACGAAGAGTGGATTACCATTGTGGAGACAAAGGCTATGAATGCTCACACCATTACCTTTACCGTTGCTCCCAATACCAATAAGGATTTTCGCACCGGTCGTATTATTTTCTACAAGAAGGGTACGGATAGGAACATCCATAGCTTATATGTCCGACAGAATGGTCTCGGTCCCAAGGATCTGAGCAAGAACGGCTCTGCTAACTGCTACATCGTATCTGCTCCTGGCGACTACAAGTTCAAGGCTGTGAAGGGTAATTCCGATGAGAGCGTGGGTACCGTTGCGAAGGCCGAAATCCTGTGGGAGACCTGGAATAATCAGGAAACCGTGACCGTCAACAGTGTGATTGAAGACGTGGACTTCGACGATAATTATATCTATTTCGCCACACCCGAAACCCTGAAGCCCGGTAATGCCCTTATCGCCGCCAAGGATGCCGACGGCGTCATCCTGAAGCTGGGGGAGACGCTGTCCGGCACGCCGACGCTCGACCCGAAGTTCGAGACGTTCGTCAACGACGCCATCGAGAACAAGTTGCCATACGGCATTTACTACGTTTCGCACGCGCGGAGCATGGATGATTTCATGCAGGAAGCAAACTGGATGAACGACACGATGTACGACCTGCTCGGCGGCATCTTCCCGCCGCTCGGCATCTGGTGGGATATGGAAGTGCCGTCCGTCTGCCGGGACGACGTATGGCCGCAGCTTCGCGACGTCATCGGCACACAGCAGAGCTGGTATGACGCGAACAAAGACAAAATCGGCATCTACGCTGGCTACAGCTACTTCAATCAGTACTGCGATATGAACGAGCTTGCCTACTACGCCATCCCTGTCTGGGTGGCGCAGTACGGCTACCATGAGAACAGCCTCAAGGCCGAGCATCCGGAACTCAAGCACGCGGGCTGGCAGTACGCCGACAGCTATGAGGGCATGTCGCAGGACGTGAGCGAGTGGTACGGCATCTAACGCAAAAACTAACGCACGCGTGCGTTAACGAACAGATGACCTAACACACGCGTGCGTTGAACGAACTACTTAGAAAATCTCGATAGTTCATTTCGTTCCTCTGTTTACGAAAGGGCTGGTGCCGATTGGCAAGCCGACAGAAGAAACAAGAAAGGCTCCTCGAACGTCGTGACGCGGACGGCTATCCCGGCCTGATACCTCTCAGCGAAATCTACCATTTCGAGGACTTCCTCACGCATGAAAAGGACTGGCACTCGGCGGTCACGTCTGGGGCCGAGCTCCTGCATGTCTATCGTCATGTAGGTGAGGAAGTCATCGTGTGGTTCAATGGGAGGAAGACGGCCACGACACGCCACGGCATGGGGCTTTATTATTGCTATCTGACATTCTCGAAACGAAAGGATGCGTATTATCATGAGCCAGTGGACAAACTTTAGAGACGCCATCGAAGGCGAAATTGAGAACGTGAAGCTCGACGAGCTTGCGAAGCAGGAACTCACAAAGAACCTCGTCGACAACGTCATGCCTGCCGTCGATGCCTGGGTGGACAAGCTCGCAGGCGGGCTGACGGAGGAAGCGAAGGGCGAGAGCGGCTGGTGCAAGATTCGCGACGGCATCGTCCTGCCGTATGTGCTGAAAGCTATCATGTACATCGGCAAGCAGGCGCTCGAACGGACGCTCGCGAATACCGTCAAAGAGGCATGACGCTATAGAGGTACAGAGAGCCCACCGACCATTACGGCCGGTGGGCTCTATTTGCATTTTCAACGATGTTTCCTTATAATAAGGAGCATATCCTTTATCTGGGATTCTACCATGTTAAGTAAAAGACGTGTGACTGTAGTTACACGTCTTTTACGTGTGCAGTTTAGTAGAGCTCGACGAAGAACATATCACGCTTCATGCCTGGCCGCCTAGGATGCATCGGGAATCGGATGCACTTGATGATGGACTGCCAGAACTCGCGGCGATGCAGGCGGTCGAGGTTTTCGTACATCGTCGGGAATTCGTCAAGCTGGGAGCGCAGCAGGACGATGTTGTCGGGGATGCGGGTACGGCTCCGCTCGATTTCGAGCGCGGCCTCGTCGATGTCGTGCTGAAATTCTGCCGCGCGGCGCTTGAGTTCGTCTTTTTCAATCAGGCCGTCGATGTAAAGTTCTTTCGTTCGGGAGAGCTTTGCCTCGGCGGCTTTTTTCTTTCGCTCAGCGGTCTTGAGATTCTTCTTCGAGCCCTTGGCCGCGTTCGCGATGTACTCTTCGACCAGCTCGGCCATATGCTCAACAAGCCATCGCTCAATCAGGGATTCGGATACGGTCCCTTTGAACTTGCAGACATCTTCGCCCGTGACTTTTCCCGTCCCGATACGCTTGCCGCATAGGTAGACGATTTTCTCGCGGGCTCCCTGCATCGCCGGACGGTATCGGCCGACAAGCCTGCATCCGCAGCTCGGGCAGAGAAGTTTCCCGCTGAAAAGATAGGTACGTCCTTTTCGGATGGGACGCGGATGCGCCTTGATGACCTCCTGCGCGCGGGCAAAGATGTCACGGGGGACGATGGCGGGGTGGTAATCCTCCATCCCTCGATACGTCCCGATGTAGGCGGGGTTCTGGCTGATGGTTCGGACACGGCGCATGGAGAGCGACACGCCGAACGCGGCATAGATGTCCTGCGCAATCCTGCGCGAGGAATCGCCGACCGAGAAGCGCTCAAAAATCATGCGCACGACCTTCGCCGCGTCTTCATCGATGACGTACTTCCGGTTCTTCACGACGTAGCCATACGGGACGCGCCCGTTCAGGACTTCGCCGCGACGGAGCTTTCCCTCGTTGATGTAGCGGATGCGGTCGGATGTCATGTCTGACTCGTTCTGCGCGACAGAGAGCTTGATGTTGAGCATCAAGCGGCCGTTCGTGGTGGTAGTATTGTACTTTTCCTGCGTGCACTCCCAGTCAACGTGATGCGCGTCGAGGATGTCCTGGACTTTATAATAGTCGCGGATGTTGCGGAACCACCTATCCAGGCACTTGAAGACAATGATGTCAATCTTGCCCGCGCGGACGTCATCAAGCAGGCGCTGGAGCTCCTTGCGCTTCTGCAAGGACTTCCGAGCTGTCGTTCCCTCATCAGCGTAGATGTCAACGACAGCGTAATGGTGCATTTGCGCGTATCGCTCCAAATCGGCGCGCTGTTCGCCGAGAGAGAAGCCATGCCTGACTTGCTCTTCCGATGACACGCGGATGTAAAGTGCTGCCCGTTTCATGACAAATCACATCCTTTCTGGTACAATATGAGCTGTAAGTTTTCCATATGTTGAAACTCCTTTCTTTCTTGCCCTCGCACGGTTCCAGCGTGCGAGGGCCAATTTTGTATGGTATAATTGAGAAAACGCTACGGAGGGGCTTGGTAGTAAATGGAACATGAGGAAACAGAGTACCGAAGCATGTGCTCTATGGCGATTGCCGTTGCGGGTGGTGCCTTTGCAACGGCATCTGGGGACTTTGCTATCGGATGCGGGATTCTGTTCGCGTCCTTCGCGATATACATTTATATCCTGAGAATTCAGCCCTACAATAAGAGCTGATAAACAGCAAATGCACCCAATGCGGCCCCCGCGATAATCTTTCCTTGGCTGGCTTGTAGGTTGTGAACTGTTACTCAATCTTCATATACGTTTTCCTTTCCTGCCGTCCCATATCGGGGCGGCTTTTTTCATGCTCACACGACAGCCCTCATCAGGTGTTCTGCGTATTTTGGCGGCACGCCGTAGATGGCGGCGGCTTCTTGGAGGGTCATGCCTTCGACGTGCTCCATGCCATAGGCGAGGAGGC
>OMZR01000149.1 GCA_900315575.1 uncultured Veillonellaceae bacterium | reverse complement strand
AATTTCTTTTTCGAAGCTTGCGGCTTCATCAGATCATTGTTGTCTGCGGTGCTGTGCTCTCGCTGTCTGCCGCCGACTTGCATTATATTACACGCTTTCGACTGCGATGTCAACACTTTTTTGAGATTTTTTTCGCTTTACTTTTTTTAGTACCTAGTATAAAATTTACTTGATTTGAGCAAACAAGGATTGAAAAAAGAAAGAAGGGGTCTCTATTATGTTGGTACATGAGCTTGTCCACCGTGGCGCACCCGAAGCCATTGCGCTTGTCGATCACGATCGCCGCTTTACGTATCAGGAATTTGCCGCTGCAGTCACGAACTGCCGCGACCGCCTCCATGCTGCCGGCGTCAAGATGGGCGACCGCGTAGGCATCTTTTCGCGCAACAGCGCAGAGTTTGTCTTCGCGTATTTCGGCATCGCGTCGCTTGGTGCCATCGCGGTCCCGATCAATTTCCAGCTGAGCAATCGCGAGATCGCTTTCATTATAAAGGATGCAGGCATCAAGTTCTTGATGACGAACGAACCGCTGAACCTCGTCGATGCCATGGCGCAGCTGCGTTGCGACATCAAGGTCCGCCAGATCGACATCCGCACCTGCGGCCGCAAGAAGGAGGGCCTGCCGCCCGCACCGCCTCTCGCCGATACGTTTGACGAGCACCACCCATGCGTCATCATCTATACGTCGGGCACGACGGGCACACCGAAGGGCGCTGTGCTGTCGCACCGCAATCTGACGTACAATGCCTGGCAGATGGAGTGGATGGGCTGCACGCCGGAGTGCCGCGTGCTCTGCGTGCTGCCGATGTATCACTGCTTCGGCTGGACGTGCTCGGTTCTCTATTCCTTCTACATGGGCGCGCGCGTCGTCATCCTCGACCAGTTCACGCCAAAGGAAACGATCGCGACGATCCGCAATGAACAAGTCACGGACCTCTACATCGTACCGTCGATCTGCAGCCTGCTGACAAAGCTCGCAAGCCCCGAGGACATGAAGACGGTACGCCTCGTCGTCTCTGGCGGCACGACGCTGCCGATGAAGATTCAGACGGATTTCACAGACAAGTTTGGCGTATCCATCTGCGAAGGCTACGGCCTCTCGGAGTCGAGCCCCGTCGTGACGATGAATCCGCCAGGCAAGGCAAAGACGGGCTCCATCGGCCCGGTCGTGCCGGGGATCCGCTGGCGGATCGTCGATGGCAATGGCGATGATGTGCCGCGCGGCGAGACGGGCGAGTTCATCATCAAAGGCGACAATGTCATGCTCGGCTACTGGAATCTGCCAGAGGCGACGCACGAAGCGCTGCGCGGCGGCTGGCTGCACACGGGCGATGTTGCGCGCATCGATCCCGATGGCTACATCTACATTGTCGACCGCCTCAAGGACATGATCATCAGCATGGGCGAAAACATCTACCCGCGCGAGGTCGAGGAGCTCGTCTACCAGTTCCCGGGCATTGCCGAAGCGGCTGTCATCGGCATCGAGGACAAGCTGCGCGGCCAGGCGGGCGCGTGCTTCTACAGCCTGCACGAGGGCGCAAGCATCAACATCCGCGAGCTCAAGAAGTTCCTGCAGGCAAACCTCGCGCTCTTCAAGATCCCGCGCGAGTTCCACGAGCTGCCACATCTGCCGCGCACAGCGACGGGCAAGATTGCAAAGCGGGCCATTCTCAAGGAATTCATGGATCAGAAAGCGCTCGGAAAAGCAAAATAAATTGACGGACATATGAAAGGCCCGGCTGCACCATTTGCGATGCAGCCGGGCCTTCTTGCTCTAGAAATATGGAACGTCTGGAGTCCGATTACCGATATTCCAGGTTCCGCGTCGAATTGCGGACTTCTTCGCTGACGGGCAGCGAGGCCTCGTAGCGGCGGATGATGACGTTCGTCGTCAGGACGCCGGCCAGCAGCACGATGGCCGCGAGCAGGATGACGCGGGCCGCGCTGTCATCGCTGTCGCTGTCCCCGCCGAACAGGCCGCCGAGTCCCTGCTGGACGCTGTCGAGTGCTGGGCCGAAGCTCTGGATGGCGTTGTACGTGTTGTAGGCCGTCGCAAACGTGTTCCATCCCGCGACGCCGAGGTTCATGAGGGATTTCTCGCGCGCCGCCACTATCCACGACTGGATCGTGATGACGATGGCCGAGCCCAGAAGCGGGATGATGATCATGATGTACATGAGGCTCAGCAGCACGCCGAGCATCGCTGGCGGCAGGTAGCCCGTCGAAACAGCGATGTAGGCGACGATGAACGCATAGACATACGTGAAGCCGATGGCTGACTGGATGGCGCCCGCCCAGGCGACGACGCGGATCCAGCCGCCGATGGCCTTCGTCTCCGCCCAGACGCGCCCGACATTCCGGGCGTTCAGGAAGCTGATGACGAGGTTGAGGCCGAGAACGAGAATGAGCATTCCCATAAGATCAAGTCCTTTCTAACCAATAAAATACTCGCACCCGCGGAAGCCACGACCTGCGAATTGTTGTGTCCTTCAGGGGACTCCCACCACCGCTTCGCGGTCCCCCTCCCTCAAAGAGGGAGGCTGTCAGAGAGCGGTGGTTGCATTTGCCTGGCGGCGGGATTTCCAGTGGCCGACGGCACAGACAAAGACGGCGAGAATCGCGGGGAGAACGTAGTGGCCGGCGCTGCCGAAGACGGCGAACGCATTCGTGACCGTCTCGCCGAGCGCGCCATCCGCGAGGAACATCTTGCCCGACGTCCAGCCGATGATGGCCGCACCGACGTACATGAGCGCCGGGAAGCGGTCCATGATGGCGCCGAGCAGGCTGCTGCCTGCGACGACGATCGGGATGCTGATGAGCAGCCCCGCCGCGACGAGCAGGAAATGGCCCTGCGCCGCGCCCGCAATCGAGAGCACGTTGTCAAGGCTCATGGCGGCATCGGCGACGATGATCGTCTTGACCGCCGCCGCAAGCGAATGCGCCGCCTCGATGTGCGCGCCCTCGCCCGCCTTGTGCGCCGGCGCGAGGAGCCCGATGGCAATCGGCAGCAGGATGAGGCCGCCGAGCGCCTGCAGGAACGGGATCGTCAGCAGCTCGACCGCGATGAACGTCAGCGCGATGCGGATGACAACCGCGCCGCCCGTGCCGATGAAGATGGCTTTCTTGCGCTCCTCATGCGGCAGCTTGTTCGCCGCCATCGCGATGACAACGGCATTGTCGCCCGCGAGTGCGAGGTCCATGACGACGATCGAGCCGAGCGCCATAAAGAATTCCATCGAAAAAGTTTCCATAAAAGGGTGCTCCTTTCTAAAAACAACTCCCCTGGAAACGAAAAGAGACCTCCACATGGTATCTGTTTCCAGGTATCATGCGAAAGTCTCACCTATTGCAGAATCGCAACGCCGATGCCAGCCCATGCGGGCAGTGATTGTTGACACCGGCCTCCGAGGTTACTCCCCTTCGCTATTCACTTCTTGCCCTGAGTATAGCAGGCGCCTGTCACTCTGTCAAGGGGAAAGCGCACCAGGAGAACAAGACGGGAGAAGTGCGCACGTTTCGTTGAATACTTCAACGAATACAAATTATTTAATAAAACGTTTACTACATACTTATTGCATAATAATCAATAAAACATATACTACCTTTCTGTAAGGACAAGCTATCCCACTTCTACTTACACGACATGCGGTCCATCCCATCCGCATGCCGGACACATTCTTTACTCAATTTTACAACATATTTCCTAGGCAAATGCCCGCTGGACCTTCCCAATCCAGCGGGCATTTGCTGTTTTATGATGTTTTCCGCTTTCAAGCGCTCAGAGATATGCCTCGAACCGATCGAGATCACGGACACGCACGGTGCGTCCCGAGACTTCGAGAATGCCTTCGCGCGCCATGGCGCTGAGCTCGCGCGACAGCGACGGCCGCGTGACAGCGAGATAGGCCGCGAGCGTCTCGCGGCTCTCTGCGAGCTGCACGGTGCCGTCCGCTGCGAGATGGTCTGCGAGGAACCGCACGATCTTCTCGCGCAGCGTGCCGGACGCGAGCACCTGGATGCGGCCATGCATGTAGTAGGCTTTCTGCGCAAACGTGCGCATGAGGCTGCGCTGCACGCAGAGTGCCGGGCGCGAGAGGTCGCCGCCCGCGAGCGAGAACAGGCTGCTCGCGATCTCGAGCACTTCGGCGCGCGTCGCCGCCTCGACGTACATGTCGTAAGGCTTTCCGAGCACTTCATAGACCTCGCCGAACATCTCGCCCGGCGTGCTGACGTCCGAGAGGAAGATCTGCCGCCCGGAAAACGTGTCCTTCTTGATGACGAGCGTGCCGGACAGCAGGAGATAGAGCCCGCGCGGCACATCGCCCTCGTGAAAGACGATGCCGCCTTTCGCCAGCGTCCGCCGCTGCACCTTGCTCGAAGCGAGCAGCGCGCGCACGTCTGCCTCCGTCATGCCGTGCGCAAGGCTCGATGATTTCACGATGTCGAAGAGTTCCTGCTTCATTGATGTTCCTCCCCGCCGTATCAAAAAGTAAAAATGGTACGAAAAAGGCGTTACAAGAAGTTCCTGTAACGCCTGAATGTTCTGGTGCTCACTGAGGGATTCGAACCCCCGACCCCCTCCATGTGACGGAGATGCTCTACCAACTGAGCTAAGTGAGCTTGTCAACGAAAGATATTATACAATAGATATGAGGAAAAGTCCACTCTTTTTTCAAAACTTTTTGAGCCGCTGCAAACGTTTGCGCTGCGGCCGCCTTTGGCCTATACTACAAGTAACGATCTGCTGTCAAAAGAAAGGATGCGTTCATTCATGAAAGATGTTCTCGATGTCCATATGCATACGATCGCGAGCGGCCATGCCTACAGCACCGTGCGCGAGATGATCACGGTCGCAAAGGAGCGCGGCCTCGAGCTCGTCGGGCTCTCCGAGCACGGCCCTGCCATGGAGGGGAGCTGCGGGCAGATGTATTTCTGCAATTTCAAGGTCATCCGCCAGCAGGAATGGGGTATCGATGTCGTGATGGGCGCCGAGCTCAACATCCTGGACTACGCGGGCTCCGTCGACCTGCCCGCCCAGCGCCTGCGCGGCCTCGACTACGCCATCGCGAGCCTGCATGACAACGTCATCGACCCGGGCACGCGCGAGGAAAACACGGCCGCCATCCTCGGCGCGATGCGGAACCCTGCCGTCAGCATCATCGGCCACCCTGACAACCCCGTCTATCCCGTTGATTTCGATGCCCTCGCCCGCGCGGCGAAAGAACAGCATGTCCTGCTCGAAATCAACAACAGTTCGTACAAGCCGAACGGCAGCCGCAGCGGCTCCGAGCCCTACGGCCGCCAGCTCCTCGCGGCCTGCAAGAAGTATGGAACGGCCGTCATCTGCGGCAGCGACGCCCACATCGACCTCGACGTCGGCACGCACGCGTACAGCTGGAAGCTCATCGAGGCATGCGATTTCCCAGAGGAGCTCGTCGTCAATACGAGCGTGGAAAAGTTCCGCGCATATATCCAGCAACGCTGATGTCATAGGAGGAAGCAAAAATGAAAACCGTCAAACTTACAACGTACAACGAGCCCCTCGACCTGCAGTTCCCGCAAAAAGAGGCTCTTCACCCATAAGTGTGGGTGAAAAATTAGCATCAGCATCGCCTCAAGCCGCGTGATTCGTGGCTCGAGGACGATTCGGCAATGGTACGACAAT
>OMZR01000164.1 GCA_900315575.1 uncultured Veillonellaceae bacterium | reverse complement strand
CATTTTCGCCTCGATTTTCTGGACGCCCTCAGCCGTCAAATCGCCCGCGACGCCGCGCACCTCGATGAACAGGCCGCCATTCGCGGAGAAATCGACCGTGACCTCGGCGGCCGGGTCGAGTTCGTAGACGGCCGTGATGAGGAGGAAGATGACGCTCCGCCGGTAGACGTCCCACCCCTCGGCCGACTCGAGCCGCACGAATGTCAAATTGTGGCAGCCGTCCACGGGGTTCTGCAGGTCGTGAATCTCGTTGTCGAGGTTCGCGGCGACCGCGGCGGCCGAAAGCTCCGGCGCACACGTTTCCAGGAGCTCCGCCCCCGTCGTCCCCGGCGTCGGGGTGGCGATTTCCTTCGATTCTACGTACATGATGCATCGTCCTTTCCTTGGAGAGTTTTCACGAAAACAAAAGAACCATGCCTTTATTGTAGCATGGTTCGTATGGTTTTGCGAGGTTTCTGGAGTGTTCAAGAGATTCACATAAACATCCGGATCACATGGTACGCCAGCGCGCCCATGACGGCCGTCGACGGGATCGTCATGACCCAGGCCGCGACCATCTGCTGGGCGACGCCCCAGCGGACGGCGCTGAGGCGCTTGGCCGTGCCGACGCCCATGATCGAGCCCGAGACGACATGCGTCGTCGAGACCGGCAGATGCAGCAGCGTCGCCGAGAAGATGACGATGGACGAATTGAGGTCGGCCGCGAAGCCCGAAATCGGCTCGAGCTTGAAAATCTTGCCGCCGATCGTCTTGATGATGCGCCAGCCGCCGATGGCCGTGCCGCAGGCCATGGCCGTCGCGGCGCAGACCTTGACGAACGTCGGGACTTCGAAGACCTCGATGTAGCCGCCCGCGAGCAGTGCGAGCGTGATGATGCCCATGGATTTCTGCGCGTCGTTCGACCCGTGCGAAAACGCCATCATGGCCGCCGAGAGGATCTGCATCTTCTTGAACTTGCCATTGACGGCCGACGGGCTGAAGCGCCCGAACAGCCGGAACAGCAGCTCCATGACGCAGAAGCCCGTCGCAATCGCCACGAGCGGCGAGAGGATCAGCGACAGCACGATCTTGCCGATGCCCCAGAAATTCAGCCCGTCCGGGCCGACGGAAATGAGCACCGCGCCGATGATGCCGCCGACGAGCGCGTGCGACGAACTCGACGGCAGTGCCAGCCACCACGTCAGGATGTTCCAGAGCACGGCGCCGATGAGCGCCGCGATGATGATGTGTTCGTCCACATGCGACGCGCTCTTCACGATGTCCGCGCCGATGGTTTTAGCCACGCCCGTGCTGTACATCGCGCCCGCGAAATTGAGGAACGCCGCCATGATGATGGCGTGGCTCGGATGCAGCGCGCGCGTCGAGACCGACGTCGCGATCGCGTTCGCCGTATCGTGGAATCCGTTGATGAAGTCAAAGAGCAGCGCCAGCCCGATGACCGTGAAGATCATGATCTGGAGCTCAGGCATATTTCATGACCACGCCGCGGATCATATCGGAGAGTTTTTCGCAGTGATCCAGCGTCTCCTCGAGGTTCTCGAGGATGTCCTTCCATTTGATGAGCTCGATCGGGTCCTTGCACTTGTCGAAGAGGTATGCCATTTCATGGCGATAGACGCGGTCCCCTTCGCTTTCGAGGCGCTCGATCTTGTGGGCATCGTCGATGATCTGGAGCTCGTTCTTCTTGATGTCCTTCAACAGGGAGAAAATCTGGATAAGCGCTTCCGTGCACTCGATCAGGAGCTTCGTCAGAGAGATGGCGCCCGTCATGGCCTTGCCCGTACGGTACATCACCATGCGCTGCAGCGTCCCCTGCAGGAGATCGACGCCGTCGTCGAGCGAATTCGCGAGCGCATAGATGTCCTCGCGGTCGATCGGCGTGATGAACGTCATGTTGAGCTTGTCGATGATCTGGTCATTGACCGCATCGGCCTCATGCTCGATGTCGTTGATCTCCTTGACCTTGTTCTCGGCCTTGCTGTAATCGAGCATGACCTCGTCCATGAGCAGCGCGCCCTTGTAAAAATACTGCGCACTCTGGACAAAAAGGTCGAAGAATTCCGTGTCCTTCTTCTTGAAATTGAACATAGATTCTTGATCCCCCCATATTTCATTATCACACACACAAGAATTACTATATCATTTCTTGCGCGTCGCTTCAATAAAAATATGAAGGATACGATCATCTGACGTTGCATCAAAAACATCAGCGACATTAGAGACGCGGCAACAACCAGCCAAAAATTGAGACGAGAGATGACCCGACAGAAAAGCCTTGATCCACCCGTTCTGCCGCGAGATCGACTGAACCGACGGGCTTTCCATCATAGCGCAAGACAATCTTGCCGACGACAGTCCCCTCCTTCACCGGCGCGTCGACAATCTTTGGCAAATCATAGGAAACCGTGTAGCGCTTTGGGTCCTCGCCACCGATGATCGGGTAGTTCACATCTTCTACTGGATGCACGGCAACGGTCGCCTGCTTGGCTCCTTTGACCCAGATAGATTTTTTCAGATGGTCGCGCTGAATGCCCTTCTTGAGCCGCGTCTGAGCAAAGCCATAGTCGAGCAGCTTGCGCGCATCATCAAAACGCACATGCGCATCTGGCGCCTTCATAACGACGGCGATGAGCTCGAGGCCATTGCGCTTTGACGAGGCAGCGAGGCAGCCCCCCGCTGCTGCCGTCCATCCTGTCTTGATCCCCGTCATGCCATCATAATGGCCGAGCAGCTTATTCGAGTTCTCGACCATCAATACCTTGTTCTTCGGCAGCGACCAACGAACAGGCGCCTGCTGAATGCCGACAATATCTCGGAACTCCTTTCGCGTCATCGCGTAGCGCGCGAGCTTCGCCATGTCGCGCGCTGTCGAATAGTGGCCAGGGAGTGTCAGGCCGTTGGGATTTGCGAAATGCGTATCCTTCATGCCGAGCTTCGCGGCTTCGTCATTCATCTGCGTGACGAACTTGCCGACGGAGCCCGCCGATGCCTCGGCAATCGCGACGGCCGCGCCATTGTCTGACGCAAGCATCATGCCGCGCAGAAGCTCGTCTGCTGAAAAGACATCGCCCGCTGCAAGACCCAGCGGCACGTCCTCTGTCTCGGCTGCATTCTTCGAAATCATGACGTCCTGATGGCGTCCAAGCTCGTCGAGCGCGAGCAGGCACGTCATCATCTTCGTCATGCTTGCCGGCGAGCCCTGCATGTCCGCATTCTTTTCATAGACAACGCGCCCTGTCGATGCCTCGACGACGATGGCCGATTCCGCTGCGATGACAGGCTCCGCTGTATCCGACGCAACCGCTGTCCCCACCGTAACAAAGGACAGGCACACGGCAACAACAATAATCCAAAGCTTTCGCAAAACAAATCCTTTCCCATTTTCCGATTTCAAAACACTCCCATTATACAAGAACCGCCGGACACCTTCAATAGGCTCCGACGGTTCTTTTGGGATTTCCTGTGAGATTTTCAAAGCAGCATCTTCACGATGTCCTGGCGGCTCACGATGCCGATGAGATGTCCCTCATCATCGAGCACGGGCACGCGCTTGATATGCTTGTCACGCATGATGCGGGCGACATCGCTGATATCGTCGTAGGCTTTGACGGTGATGACTTTCTTCGTCATGAGCGCTTCCGCTGTATTCGCCGCCATGCGGTCAAACGCATCCTTGTACTCGCGCAAACCGTTGTAATAGATGACAGCGCCGAGGATGCAGAACTCCGCAGGAGGCTCGGGCAGAATTTCCTTGCTCATGAGGTCGCCTTCGCTGACGATGCCGACAAGTCTGCCATCCTCCTCCACGACTGGCACACCGGAAATCTTATGATTCACGAGAATCTCCGCCACCTCGCGCACCGTCGTCTCCGGACGGACGGTCAGCACTTTTTTCGTCATGATGTCCTGTACTTGCATGATCAACACCTCCAAAACATGGATGAAAATTTTTGATTCCTCAGAGCCGGTCAGGATATGCCTCTCCATGCACCTGCTTGTAAACGACCTTGAACATATAGTATTCATAGGGATGATATGCCTGAAGATACGATTTGTAGCCAAACTGTTTCAGATACGCCGCAATCGCGTCTTTGTCGTAATCCGGCAGCGTAACCCAGTTCTTTGACGCTTCGTCGTAGTATTCCGGCGCCGAGCCGCCATTTGTGGACTGGCGAAAGCGGCGCACCTTGTACGTACGCGTCACTTTTTCTCCATCCACATGGTAGCTGACATATCCTGCACCATAATACTGATAACCCTTCGACTCATACGTATTGCACGATTCGAGATCGACATACTCGCGGGTCTCTGCATAGTAATAGGACACAGGATACATGGGATTGTTGTCAAGGTATTGCGGCGAGGCTTCTGCTGCGGGCGGGCTCATCATCATCGCCGCAAGCAGCAGAGACGCCATCCAGAATCGGAA
>OMZR01000162.1 GCA_900315575.1 uncultured Veillonellaceae bacterium | reverse complement strand
GTGGGGAGCGACTTGCCTCTCTCACTTTCGTTCTCCTTTCTCGCTTATTTCAATCCACGCTCCCCGCGTGGGGAGCGACGCGACGTTCAGCGAGGGCACGGGCGTGTGCGTGACATTTCAATCCACGCTCCCCGCGTGGGGAGCGACACGGCCTCCGTCGTATGTTCCTTGTAGCTCCGCCATTTCAATCCACGCTCCCCGCGTGGGGAGCGACTTCGTCACGTCGCCGAGCTGGAGCGTGTCAGGATTTCAATCCACGCTCCCCGCGTGGGGAGCGACGGCCGGTGTTCTGTGTCTGATAGCTGCTTGCTTCACAAACACTTTTGCGCGAACCGGCGATGCGCTGATTTTTGGTTACCATATCACGCCCTTCCAGCAGACGTTCACTTCATGTTTGATAGACCTTCGCGCTAGAAGATGAGCGTTCCTTCTGCGGGGTATGATGTCTTGGCACCAACGTGCTCAATCTTTCCTGCGTAATTGTTTCCAAGCTTGTAAAACCGCAGACTGTCTTTCTTTTCGTCGATGAGCCCTATGAGCTGATGCTTGACCTGCTCGTATTGAGCATTATCCAGCAGGCATTCAAATACGGAATTCTGCACGCGCTGGCCGTGAGCGACACAGCATTTTGCCACTTTCCGCAGACGGCGGCTGCCCGCTGGATCTTCTGTATTGACATCATATGTGATGAGTACGAGCATCGTTTTCCCTTCTTTCTGTCCTGCTCCGCAAGATTCCGGAATGATTGGCTCATTTCCAAAGAAATGCTGGATACTCCGAGAGGTCTCCCCGGATCGTCCGTGCGAGCAGGAGGGACTGCGTATAAGGAACGAGGCCCCACGCAAGCTTTTCCTCTAGGAACGGGTGCGTGATGGTTTCCCGCTTCTTCTCCTGCCATGCGCTGAGAAATTTTTTGCGTCCATCTTGCGTGAGCAGGACGGCGCCATCTTCCTGCGTCTCAAAATCAGACGCGCGGATGATGCGGTTGTTGATCAGCGTGAGGACAAAGCGGTCTGCAAAGATGCTGCGCAGTTCTTCCATAAGGTCGAGCGCAAGCGATGTCCTGCCAGCGCGATCGGTATGGAGGAATCCGACATAGGCATCGAGGCCGACGCTTTCCAGCGCGGATGCACAGTCATGCGCCAACATCGTATAGGCAAATGACAGCAGGGCATTGACGGGAGAATCCGGCGGTCGCTTGACACGCCCATGAAAAGCGAAATGCTCCTTGTCCTGCAAGATGAGCTCCCCGAAAACAGAGAAGTAGGCATGGGCTGCATTTCCCTCGATGCCGCGCAGGTTATCGGCATCTTTGGCCTGACGTGCCTCCCGGATGCTTCCCGCCATCTCTTGGACAGCTTCCGAGACGGCCTTTTCATCGATGCTCATCCGATGGTCGCGAAGCGCACGTGCCAAGAGGACGCGGCTGTTATGCAGCTTCCCCGTGATGAAATCCCGAGCAAAGCTGCACCGTTCAGCCTCTCCATCAGCCAGTCGATATTGCCGGCGGCGCAGGAGGACATTTCCCCGGCTCTCTCCGGAAACTCTTGCGAGAAACCTGCCATGCGGCGTGCAGAAAGCAAGGCCGATGCCGCGATCTGCGCACGCCCCCATGAGCGCCGGACTCGCACCTTTGTAGCTGAATGTCACGATGTTTTCGAGCGTCTGGAGCGGCACTTGGCCGAGCTTTTCTTCCCCTTGCCAGACCACGACGTTTTCATTCTGCAAGGACAGGTATGCATCCTCTGTCAGAATGAAGAGGGTGTTGAGCAGATGGCGCATCTCATGCCTCCTCTCCCAAGCGACGTTCGTAATAAGCCGCAACGTCCCATTTCTTGTAGGCACGCGGCAGGCAGACAGGCTCGAGCGAGCAGGCATGGCAATGCTTCGCCGGTTTGACCCGCGGCGTATAGCCCCGCCGTGCATAGTCGTGCATCTCGGAAAATGCCTTCTGCACGTCTGCCCGCAAGGCCGCATCGAACGAGACCTTCTCGCGTCGATGGATTTCATCGTAATAGAGGCAGCCTTCCGGCACATCGCAGCAGAGCATCTCCTCCAAGCAGATGGCCTCTGCACACAGCTGAAGAATATCTGCCGGGCCGTCTTTCGGCTTCCCTTTCTTGTACTCGACGGGATACGGTGTCCAAGCACCTTCCCATCCATGAAGATGTGCCCCTGTCTTGCTGCGATGGAACTCGACGACATCGAGCTGCCCCGCTGTTCCCAAACGAGCAGATGAGACACGCAAGCCGCGTGTGATGAGAAGATTTCCCCGTTTCTCTGTCAGAGCATCATTGTGCGCCTTTTCATGCACAATCGCTCCCCGGACCGTGCGGACATTCTCCTTCCACTGTCCCTCCAGATGGATGAGCGCCCATTGGCGCTTGCAGAAAGCGAAATGCTGGATGCCCGAAAGGAGCAGGTAGTCTTCCGGCTCCATGTCAGAGCATCTCCTCGATGGTGACGCCTTCCGGCAGATTCTCCCGGTCGATGGTGATTTCATAGTCGCCATAAGCACGCGGTGCTTTCGTCGCATCACGCCGCACAGCTTTCACACGGTCGAAAAGCGCGCTCGCAGGAGCATTGCCGAGTTCGCTGTCATGGCGGAAGACGATGAGCTTCCTCGCGGCCATGTTGCCGCGAGCCGCTGAGTGATCCATATCGAACATATTGATGAGCGCTTTCCAGAACAAGTCGAGGTCTTCCTCCGAGAAGCCCGTGACGCGGCGGGCAAGATTGGCAGAAATATAGCCTTCGACGCGATAGAGACCGTAAGGAACGATGTATTTGCGGCCCATCATGGTATTCTTTGTCTCAGCTTCCTTCTCTGTCGTAACCGTCGAACGCGTAATGCTGACTTCCTGCGGGAGAACTGGGTCGAGGCTGCGGGCAAACCCAAGCTGAACCGGGCCGCGCACCTGCCCGCAGGAAAGGCTGCCTTTGACAAACGTGGTCATGACAGCGCCGAAGGTACGGATGTCGAAGAAGTTCTGCACCATGAAGGAAAGGAGCTTGCGGTCAATCTCCGGGTCTTTCTTCTTGGCGTCCTTGAGCTTTGCTGCATCGACGCCGACGTACTTGCAGGCTTCCTGATCGCCCTTTTCGAGCGGCGTTCCCTGATGAACATAAATGCGGAACCCCTCCTGTCCTTCGCAGGCCGCTTCGATGTAGTTGCGCACCTTGCGCTTGAGGCAGACATCCGTAACAAGGCCGAGACCGGTCTCCTGATCCGTGCGCGGCATATTTCCGGCATCCGGATCGCCGTTCGGATTGCCATTCTCGACATCAAAATACAGAATGAAGTCATACCGATTCTTGATTGCGCTCATTTAGTTTTCCTCCATTTCATTCGTCGTCTTTTTCTTTCTGGCAAAGAACTGCTGACGCTGATGGTAATACCCGAGGATGAAGATGCCTTGTGCCTCGAGCGAAAGCGTCCTTGGGAATGGGGCTTCCTGCATCCGGAGAAGGTCCATGATGCGGCCCACCTGGATTTCATGATAGGCTCTGGATTTCTCCGGGAGCTTTCTCAGATGATGCTGAGAAAGCTTCTGCAGGACGGGGAACACCCGGGCTGGCGTCGCGCAGGCCGCATTGAAGTAACGATCTTTGATGGTCGCCAGGATGCCCGGATTCGCATCCTGCTGGATGCGCTCGAGGACGGCAAAGAGCCGTCCGAGGACATAGGCTGGATTGGTAGAACTTTCATCAAGTGCCACAGTAATCTTCCTCCCCTTGTTCTTGATGAGGCAGGCTTTGAGGATGGCCGCCCGCCGGAAATTGATCTTGTGCTCGTCATGCTCTGCGCGGATGCGCAGGAGGATGTTTTCGTAAAGCGCTGCAGGATACGGATCGTTCATGAGGATGGCACGCAGGACGCTGCCCGCAAGAAGTGGCGAAGCAGACTTGTCGCGGGACTGCGGCTTCACGGTTTCTCCGAGCATCTGCCAAATAGGGATGGACGCCTGTTCTTGAAATTTCGGCCGGACAATCTCCATGCGCTCCTGATGTGCGAGCGTGCTCTGCAAAAAGCCGCCAAACGTCCCCGCAAGAAAGAATCGCACAGAGAGACGTGCCGCATTCGGAGCAATGCCGAGGATATAGAAGGGATTGTCAAACGGGATGTCAAGGCCTTCATAAGAAACGCTCCGCCCCTCGCGCACATGCTCGAAAAATGCATGGAGCGTCTGATCCGTCATCGGATGCTCGGATTCCTTTCCGAACACGCAGGATGCGAAAAGGTCCTGGCATGCTGCATTCTCCTGCTCTGCCCAATAGACGATGGTCGTATCTCCGAGCCGGACGGTATGAGCATGGTCAGAAATCAGCAGGTTGAGCGCTGTCGTGTAGGCAAAGGCAGCATATTCGGAAACTGGGGCATTGAAGCTCTGCGCATCTTCATTTCCGAAAGACTCGAAAGCTGACTTGCCCTTGTTGTAAGAGATGAGCGAAGGCCATCCGGTGCATCACTCTCATTTCCAAGCGCAGACATCCATGCCTTGCGGATGGCCGGATCGTCCTCGGCAAAGCATTCTCCGATGCGAAAGACGATATTGCCGCCCGACTGCACTTGCGGAAGTTCTGCCGCAATGCCTTCTGCCGCATCTGCACCAGCGGGATTCCAGCTTTTGAAGAATGCTGTAATGGCACGTGCCGCAGGACTGTCAAGGCCCTCGAGGATGTGAAGATGCTTCTCCTTGCTCGCCTCATGGCACTGCTTCGTGCGTTCCGGTTTTCCTTTGTCCGCGCATCCGAGAATATACTCCGCATTGTCGCAAAGGAACTGGGCACAGACGCCAGACGCACGTTTTGCTGGCTGTGGCACCTCCATGATTTTCGGCACCTCGACATTCTTCTTCCCACGCTGCACCGTTTCATTGAGCGGCAGAAGCCTCAAGGGGGTCCCATCCTCTGCGAGTTCGAGTGCCCAGCTGACTTTCGCATTCGCCCAGCCGTAGCGCGGCGCACGCCCTTCATTGGCTTCCCGTTCATAATATTCGACGAGTTTTGTGAGGATCATCGGAGCACCTCCACATTCCGGACATCGAGCACGCCATTCTGGAGAGCCGCACGGAAGAACATCGGCTGGATATTCCGTACATCATGATAGTCCATATCGTAGAGCATGAGGCCGAGGTCACGGTCGCCGACACCATGCTCGATGGCCTCGCCCTCCTCAATGAGACGAAATGCTGCAGGGAATTCTCGACAGCCGAGATACGGCTGATGGAAGCACTGCCCTTTGCGTGCGCGACGCGTGAACATCTCGGCGAATTTGCCAGGATTGTCTGATGCATTTGCCTTGTCCGTCATCTCGAAATGCGCCTCGATAACATAGCGGACATCACGCAGGATCATCGCCGCACGCTGCTGGATATCCTCGCCCGTATAAATGCCAGCGGGCGTCCCTTTCGTCATCGCGTTGAAGATTGCTCCTTTTTCCGCCTTCACCCCGACTTCGTTCCGCCGCACATTCGTAAAGCGGATGGGACGGCAGACATGAATGCGGTCGATGCGCCAGACGAGGCCTGGATGCCAGAAGATGGCCTCGAGCACGCCGCGCGCAGCCGATGGCGTCATGCAGTCATAACTCACGCGTTCGACCTTGAGTTCGGGGCGTGTGAAGCACGCATAATCCCCCTTGACTTAAAATCACTCCCTTCGATTTTCAGAAAAAGTCAGCCTGTCCCGTCGGCACCTGTTCCAAAAGCCCTTTTTCATCATCATAGCAGGCATCGTCGACAAGGATAGCGAAGTCCTCCGCTCCTTCGACAGGCTCGACTTTGCCCGCATCGAGAAGCTCCCGGTACACCGGCCGATAGACGCTGACAGCATACTGCCCGGCACGGCGCATGAGCGTACGGCTTGCCGTTCCATAACGGAGCGCTTCCGCGATGCGCTCCGCTTCCTTTCGCTCTTCCTTATCCTGGATGGCGAGCACGAGCAGCGTGACCGTATCTTCGTCGATGAAATGAAATGCATCTGCAATTTTGCGGAAAGGAAACTTTTCCTGCGTAACAAGCCTGCCAATCTCCTTTGCATCTGTATTCCTGAGCATATGAAGTTCCTCAAAATACGCTGCAATCGCCTGCGGCGCTCCCGGATCCTCTGGATATTTCGCAAGCACCTTGCTCGCGATGGCAGACTGCAGGCGGATGTAAGAGGGTGCCGGGTCACCAAACGAAAAGACATGAACAAGACTCTCATCCAGCGCTCTCTTTCCCTCCCGGTTGCAGCGTCCAGCCGCCTGTATGATGTTGTCAAGGCCGGCCATCTCGCGATAGACGACAGGGAAATCGAAATCGACGCCTGCTTCGACGAGGCTCGTCGCCACGACGCGGCAAACCTTTCCAGCCGCGAGGCGCGCCCGGATTTCTCGCAGCACGCGGCGACGATGGGCTGGATAGAGATTTGTCGTGAGGTAATATCGTCCTTCTTCGGGCAGAAGGTCATACACCTCTCCTGCCCGGCTCTTGCGATTCACGATGACCAGCACCTGACCGTTCTCCTCGAGACGGTCTGCCAGCATGACAGGAGAGGTCTCCCCTGCGTCCTGCACGATGCGCGTGCGTCGGAAAAATGCAAAATCTTCATCTCGATGCGTCGCAATCTCGACGGGCGGATTGCCCGGAAAGAACGCACCAAGCGACGGCTGTGTCGCCGTACAGAAAACCGCTGTACATCCATACTGCTCCGTGAGCTCCCGTACGGCTTCCATCGACGGCTGGAGATATCCCGTCGGGATCATCTGTGCCTCGTCGAAGATGATAACGCTGCCCGCAATGTTGTGAAGCTTGCGGCAACGGCTCGTACGGCAGGCAAACAGCGATTCGAAGAATTGTACATTCGTTGTCACAATGAGCGGCGCATCCCAGTTTTCCGATGCCAGGCGCTTGCGGTCACCGCCATGTTCGGGATCATCCCAATCCACCTGATGATGATGTTCGAGCACAGCATCTTTTCCAACAATGCCGCGGAAGACATCCGCCGTCTGCTCGATGATGCTCGTGTACGGGATGACATAGATGATGCGCCGCACATCAGGCCGTGCCATCGCCGTGTGCATCGCAAAGGCGAGCGAGGCAATCGTTTTGCCTCCCCCTGTCGGAACCGCGAGCGTACGCAGTCGATGTGCTGCCTGATCTCCTGCTGCGATGCACTGCCGCAGAATCTCCGTGCGGCGGCGGTTGATTTCCGTCGTCGGCGCACCAAAACGCGCGAGGTACGCATCCACCTTTTCTGCAAGCTCTCGAAGGGAGGGAAAACCTCCACGTTCCGGCGCAGCGTCGTCCTGCATGAAGGCTTCGGTATCAAGAAAATCCGCATCCACGAGGCAGGAATAGAGCATGCGCGTGTAGGCCATGACGGAAAACTCCGCCCTCCATCGATCTTTCGTCTGACCCTCTGCAGATTTCTTGATTTCTTGAAGAACGGGCGTTTCCGAAAGCGATGGAACTTCCATTTCCGGCAATCCATCGGTGCGGAAAGCGCGCGCATCTGGCAAGTCTTTCCGCTTCATCCGATCCATGAATGTCGAGCCCTTCCCGTCGGCCACCTGCGTACCGAAATCCGCCAGCCCCGCATGATGACCAGCGATGCACATCGAAGCCGTTATCACCTGCGCCGCATTCTCCCGGTTTCCGCAGGAAAAAATCTCATTTGCTCCGAACGTGGCATGATCGACCGAGCCTCTCCCGCCGCCTTCGCCTCTGAGATAACGCTGGAACGCCTCGGAATACTTTCCAATGTCATGGAACATGCCAACAAAGCGCCCCATCGCACCTTCGCCAAATGCAGATGCATAGGAAGCCGCGCGCTCCGCCGTCCCGAACAGATGCTCTCGGAGCAGCTGTACATGCCCATCGTCACGCAGATGCGCCAGATATGCCATGAAACCATCTCCCACCACTGATTTCATATCAAAAATATTCTTTTCTCTTAGTATAACACAAGTATAAAGTCTCTTCCACTTTTCCAAAGAAAACAAACTTGAAACCTGAATTATTCAACGAGGCTCATCCGTAGTTGAATCAACCTCTTTTCTCAGCAGCACTGTACAAATGTTGCAACCACGATGGCGCATCCGACGTTT
>OMZR01000058.1 GCA_900315575.1 uncultured Veillonellaceae bacterium | reverse complement strand
AGCCGATGCCGCAGGTCACGGCGGGCGTCTCCGTGAGCCAGGAAGGCTTGCTCGAGGTTACGTTCTCGATGGAGGACATCGACTTTGACGAAATTCTCGCCATCCTCAAGGACTACCGCGAGCGGCGCCGCTACCACCGCATGAAGGACGGCACGTTCGTGACGCTCGGCGAGCAGCAGCTCAGCGGTCTGGCCGATTTCGTCGAGACAACGGGGCTCAGGAAAGGCGTCGCCGACGAAGATGGCAAGGCGCTCCTGCCGCTCTCGAATGCAATGGTGCTCGATGCCATCGCGCGTGAGGACGAGGGCCTGCATCTCGAACGCAGCAAAGCGTTCCGCCGCGTCGTGCGCGACATCCGCAATCCGCAGGATGCCGACGTCGAAGCCGACGTGCCGAAGAGCCTCGAAAAAGTCCTGCGCGACTACCAGGTCACGGGCTTCAACTGGCTGTCGAGCCTTGCGCACTACGGCCTCGGTGGCATTCTCGCAGACGACATGGGCCTCGGCAAGACGCTGCAGGTGCTGGCGTTCCTGCTCGCGCAGCGCGACGGTCGGCGTTCGCCGTCTTTGGTAGTCGCGCCGACCTCGCTCGTCTACAACTGGCTCGACGAGGCCGAGCGCTTCACGCCGGAGCTCCGCGCGAAAGTCATCGCTGGCACGAAAGCCGAGCGCAAGAAGCTGCTCGCGGCGACGGGCACGGAGTGCGATGTACTGATCACGACGTACAATATGCTGCGGCGCGACATCGACCTCTATGCGGCCCGCACGTTCCGCTATGTCTTCCTCGACGAGGCGCAGCACATCAAGAATCCGTCGACGCAGGCCGCGCGTGCCGTCAAACAGCTCAAGGCCGCCGATTATTTCGCGCTGACGGGTACGCCGATGGAAAACACGCTGACGGAGCTCTGGTCGATTTTCGATTTCCTAATGCCTGGCTATCTGTTGAACCACAACAGCTTCAAGGCGCGCTATGAAGTGCCGATCATCAAGGAAGAAAACCAGCGCGCCATGAAGAACCTCCAGCGCCACGTCATGCCGTTCATCCTGCGCCGCCTCAAGAAAGACGTCCTGAAGGAGCTGCCGGACAAGGTCGAGCGCCGCATGGTCTGCGAGATGACGCCGAAGCAGGAAAAAGTCTATCGTGCCTGGTTCATTCAGGGGCAGAAGGAATTCCGCGACGTGCTCAAAGAGCATGGCATCGACGGCAGCCGCCTCAAGATTCTCGCCATCCTGACGCGTCTGAGGCAGGTCGCCTGCGACCCGTCGCTGTTCCTCGAAGACTATGATGGCGGCTCAGGCAAGCTCGACATGCTCGAAGAAGTCGTGACGGACGCCATCGCGGCCGGCCACCGCATGCTGATTTTTTCGCAGTTCACGACGATGCTCGCGCACATCGGCGAGCGCCTCGCGAAGCTCCGCGTGCCGTATCTCTACCTCGACGGCAGCACGCCATCGCTCGAGCGCCTGCGCCTCGTCAAGGAGTTCAACGGCGGCCGCGGTTCGGTCTTCCTGATTTCGCTCAAGGCGGGCGGCACGGGCCTGAACCTCACGGGCGCCGACATGGTCATCCATTTCGACCCGTGGTGGAACCCTGCCGTCGAAGATCAGGCCACGGACCGCGCCTACCGCCTCGGCCAGAAAAACAACGTGCAGGTGCTGAAATTCATCACGAAAGACACGATTGAAGAAAAAATCTACAAACTTCAGGAAAAGAAGAAATCTTTGATCGACCAGATGATCCAGCCCGGCGAGAACTTCCTGTCGAAACTCACAGATGCGGAAATTGCTGCGCTCTTTGAGAAGTAACTTTCGTGCTAGCCCCCTTCCCAGAGGGGGGATGGGCCCGAAGGGCGGGGGGAGTGTCGAAGGTAGGACGCATCAATTTTATCGATTGTTATCTGCGAAGGTAATGCCATGCAACGAGTTATCTTTCACGTCGATATGGACGCCTTTTTCGCCTCTGTGGAACAGCGGGAACATCCAGAATACAGGAATCAGCCGCTGATTATCGGCGGCCTCTCAGGCCGCGGTGTCGTCTCGACCTGCTCCTACGAGGCACGGAAATACGGCGTCCACTCCGCCATGCCCATGGAGCGCGCGAAGCGTCTCTGCCCGCAGGGCATCTTCATCCCGGGGAGCTTCCCGCTCTACAAAGAGGCCTCGCAGGAAGTCTTCAAGATTTTCCATGCGTTCTCTCCTGTCGTCGAGCCGCTTTCGATTGACGAGGCGTTCCTTGACATGACGGGCATGGAACGCCTCGCGAAATCGCCGCATGATTATGCCGTGCGTCTCAAAGCGGCCATCCGCGAGAAGACGCAGCTCGTTGCCTCCATCGGCATCGCACCGAACAAGTTCCTTGCGAAAATCGCCTCCGACCTCGAAAAGCCCGACGGCCTTGTCGAGGTGCCGGCGGACGAAGCGGGTATCCGCGCCTTTCTCTGGCCGCTGCCTGTCAGTCGTATCTGGGGCGTCGGCAAGAAAACCGAGGCGCGCCTGCACCTGCTGCACGTCCAGACGGTCGGCGACCTTGCGAAGCTCTCGCATGGGAAACTCCGCCAGAACTTCGGCGAAAAGACGGCGCAGCAGTTGCGTGCGCTGAGCTTTGGCCTCGATGACCGCCCCGTTGCGCCGCGCGGCCCGCAGAAATCCATCGGGCGCGAGACTACGTATCCCGAAGACCTGCGTGACACGGAGGCCATCGAGCGCCAGCTCCGCCTGCTTGCGGAAGAAGTTGGCTGGCGTCTGCGCCGTGCGGGCCGCAAGGCGCGCACGATCACGCTCAAATGCCGTCGCGGCGACTTCCATACCTGGACGCGCAGCAAGACGCTCGACCGTCCGACACATTTCGACGACGAAATCTACGCGACGGCGAAGCAGCTCTACCACGACCTCCGCCCTGCGGGCGGCATCCGACTTCTCGGCATCAGCGGCAGCAATTTCGACGAAGTTGAAGAGCTTGCATTGTTTGACGGGGAAAACGACGAAAAGAAAGAGCGCCTTTACACCACAGTAGATGCGCTCAAGAAGCGATTCGGCAAGAATATCATCAGCCATCCAGATACTGGAGAAAAATGAATGTCAGAAGAAGGGACGTGCGGCAGATGTTCCGAGATCTCGCAAGATGTACGGCAAGGCTCAAAGGCGAACGCTACGAAGGCGCCGTCATAGCGGCAGCCAAGTGGCAGAAAGGCGGCATGCCCGGCCGCATGGCCGACGGCCTGCCAGATATCCTCGCTGACCGCCACGGCATGATGACTGTGCAGGCGGCCGATGAAAGCGGCACGCTGACGATCAAGATGCTGCTCGGCAGGAAAGCGCCGACTGAGCGGATGGCAGGCGAGGGAGGCATTCTACGCCTCGAAGCCCGCGCCGAAGGCGTTGCGGCAAGAAATGTCCGCTTGCGATTCACAGCAGAAGATGTCCGCTCTTTCGTCCGCGACGTCAATGATACGAATGCCCTGCACGGAGGAGAAAAGCCGCTCGTGCCGGGATTGCTCATCATGGAGCGGCTGCTGAAACAAATGGAGTTCATAACGTGTAGAAAAGTTTTGTTGAAATATACGATGCCTGTCTTTGCAGGACAGGAGGTCGTCGTACATTCAGCCCCCCTCTCAGAGGGGGGGAGGGCCACGAAGTGGCAGGGGGAGTGTCGGAGGTAGGTCACGATGAGGTGTACGAAAATGTCTGCGGAGACGAGGCGTACCTTCCTCATCACCGCCCTCCGCACGCCCATTGCCCTGCGTCGTGGCGGCCTTGCGAAAATTCGTCCAGAAATCTTTGCCGCCTCGGTTGTCCGAGAACTCCTGCGGCGCACGAACGTTTCTGCAGATTCCCTCGACGGCGTCTTTGCTGGCAATGCGGTCGGTACGGGCGGCAACATTGCTCGTCTTATGAGTCTTCGGGCGGGCTTTCCGCCCTCCGTGCCTGCCGTGACGATCGACATGCAGTGTGCATCGGCGGCTGCGTCCATCTCGCTTGCATTTGCGAAGATTGCGGCGGGGCAGGGCGACTGCTATCTCGCGGGCGGTCTGGAAAGCGTCTCTTTGCAGCCTGCCCGCACGTATGCCGTAGGCGACCCGCGACGCGAAGCGCTTGCAGCAACGGGGGGCGCATATTATACGGCCGAGCTTGCGCCTGACGACTTGCGTCAGGATGCCATGCTCTGGGGGGCCGAGCGCGTCATGGAGCAGGAGCATGTCACGCGCGCCGAGCTCGATCGCTGGGTGCTCCGCAGTCATCATCGGGCGGCAGAGGCTGAACAAGACGGCGTTTTTCGTGAGTGGATGTTGCCCATCAAAGACTGCACGCGCGACGAGGGCATCAAGCCGCGCATGAACCAGCGATTGCTCGACCGCCTGCCGCCTGTGCTCGGTGCGGACACGCTGCTCACAGCCGCGAATGCCTGCCGCACGAATGATGGAGCGGCCTTCGTGCTGCTGGCCTCCGAGCGCTTTGTCCGTGAGCATCATCTTTCTCCGGAGTTCGAAATCCTCGCGACGGCGGCGGCCGGCGTCAACCCTGACGAGAGTCCGCGCGGCGCGATGGCGACGGCGGAAAAGCTCCTCATGCAACAGCACCTCGTATGGAAAGACCTTGCGGCGATCGAGTTCAACGAGGCATTTGCCGTCATCGATGTCCTGCTCGAGCGTGCGCACCCTGAAATCCTCGATCGCTACAACATCCATGGCGGTGCGCTTGCCTACGGCCACCCCTATGGCGCGTCCGGCGCCATCCTCGCCATCCAGCTTCTCGCAGCACTGCGCGAACGCAGCGGCTTCGGTCTGCTGTCGATTGCCGGGGCCGGCGGTCTCGGCGAGGCCGTGCTGGTGAGGAAAGAAAGAAGGTTGATTTCATGAACTACTATAATCTGCTTCAACAACAAGTGAAGGAGCATCCCGACAAGCTCTTTTTTGTCGTAGATGACACGGAATATACCTATGCGGATTTTCAAAAGCTGACGGATGAGCTTTCAAATGACGTGACGGGCATCCATCCTGGCGACGATGTCCTCCTGCTTGCTGACACGCCAGCCCTCCAGCTCGCGGCTTTTCTTGCCCTCCAACATCTCGGCGCGCGGCCGATCCTCGCGCACAAGGACATGGGTGCGGAGCTTGACGCTGTGCAGCACGAGAATGAATTGCAGGGTCTTGTGCAGGTGACGAAACAGAAGGGAGCGGATGGCACGGAGGGGGCGCCTGATGTCTCGTTCGTTCCAACGAACCTGCCGCAGCAGCCTCATGCCGAGCTGGATATCCTCGGCGTCCTGAGCTCGGGCTCGACGGGCACGCCGAAGGTCATGTACCGCACGTACGACAGCTGGGCTGGCTTCTTTCCGACGCAGGACGAAATCTTTTCGGTCGGCGAAGATACGGTCATGTTCCTGCATGGCTCGCTTTCATTTACGGGCAATACGAATTCGCTGCTTTCCGTGCTCTATGAGGGCGGTACGATCGTTACGAGCAGTCACATGCGCTGCCACCGCTGGGCGAAACTCCTGCACCATTATGATGTCAACTGCATCTATCTGATTCCGACGAAGCTCGTGCTGCTCGCTGAGGCCCTGCATGGCGTTGATACGTTCCCTGGCGTTTGCACGCTCTTCACGGGCTCGCAGCTCCTGACGCCGCCGATGATTACGGACATCATGGAGCTCCTGCCGAACGCGCAGCTCATTCTCTATTACGGTGCGAGCGAGCTCAACTACATCACGTATGCCATCGTCGACAGTCCTTATCGTCCGCCGGAAAATCTCGGCCATCCCTTCCCAGGTGTCAGCATCTCGATTCAGGACGGGCTCATCTATGTCGATACGAAGTATCATGTCAGCGGCGTCGAGATTCCGTTCAGTGTCCATGATACGGGCAGCATCAATGAGAAAGGCGAGCTGATTTTCGGCGGCCGCACCGGCGCATTTGTCAATCGCGGCGGCGTGAAGCTGAACCTCCTGAAGCTTGAGACAGAACTCCAGAGCCTGCCGGGCATCCGCGAGGCCGTTGCGTTGCCCACGAAGGACGAAACGCGCGGCGAAGGTGTCGAAGTTTTTGTCGTCAAAGAGCCTGATATTCCCGAAGCCGACGTCCGCATGACGATCCGCCACGGCATTCCGAATGCCGAGATGCCGGACAAGATCACGTTCGTCGACGAGATGCCGCTTAATGACTGCGGGAAGGTAGATACAGAGAGACTCGAAAATCGAAAAGAATGAGAGAAACGGAGAGCCCCTTATACGGAGCCCCCTTCTAGAGGGGGGACGGGCCCGAAGGGCGGGGGGAGTCCCTTGCAGGTACTTGCATTATAACGAAACGTGGCTTCCGCGGGTGCGATAAAATCGCATGTGCGAAAGCCACGTTTTTATGGTTGTAGGGGGTTATGCTGCTTGGTTATATTTCTTTTCCGTTTCATTGATGACGCATGCGACAGCTGCATCGCCCGTGATATTGAGGCAGGTGCGGAACATGTCGAGCACGCGGTCGATGCCGGCGACGAGGGCGAGACCCTCGAGCGGCAGGCCGACGGACTGGAGCACCATTGCGAGCATGATGAGGCCTGCGCCCGGGACGCCGGCCGTGCCGATGGAGGCGAGCGTGCCTGTCAGGACGATCATCGCCATCTGGCCGAACGAGAGGTCGATGCCGAAGACATTGGCGATGAACAGCGAGCAGACGCCCATGTAGACGGACGTGCCGTCCATGTTGATCGTCGCGCCGAGCGGCAGCACGAACGACGTGACCTCGCGCGAGACGCCGAGTTTCTCCTGCACGTTCTTCATATTGACCGGCAGCGTGCCGGCCGAGGAGCATGTTGTGAACGCGATCATCATGGCTTCGCTCATGCCGGAGAAGAACTTCATCGGCGAATGGCCGCCCCAGACGCGCGCGAGCGTCGAATAGACGCCGACGGCATGGATGACGGAGCCGATGGCCATGCAGGCGATGACGGAGAGCAGCGGCAGCAGCACGGACGGACCGTTTTCCGCGACGACGGGCAGCAGCAGGCAGAACACGCCGATCGGGGAAATCTGCATGATCATGTTGATGATTTTGTAGCAGACCTCGGCGCAGGCGTCGAAGAAGCTGATGAGCTGCTGTGCGCGTTTGCCGCCGACCTGGATGATGCCGACGCCGACGAACAGCGCGAAGACGATGGTCGGCAGGATGTCGGCTTTCGCCATCGAGGCAATCGGGTTCGCCGGGATCATCGCGACGAAGACCTGCATGATGGACGGTGCTTCCTTGACCTTGACGGCCGCGTCCGTCGGCAGGCTCATGCCAACGCCCGGATGCAGCAGGCCCGCGACGGCGAAGCCGATGAGGATGGCGATGGCCGTCGTGACGAGGTAGATGGCGACGGTCTTGATGCCGATGCGGCCGAGCTTGTTCGTGTCGCCGATGCTCGTCATGCCGACAATCAGCGACGAGAAGACGACCGGCACGATCATCATCTTGATGAGGTTGATGAACATCGTGCCGATCGGCGCGATCCACCATTTGATGAACGGCACGGCATCGGGGCCCGTGACGAGTCCGAAGATGACGGACAGCACGAGCGCGATGAAGATTTTGATGGACAAGTGCATACAAGTCACTCCTTTGCACGATATATGAATACGTTCCCATTATAGAGGGTCTTTCTTTTTCAAGCAAGGCTTGTAAACATGTATACAATGTGCGATAATAAAAGGAAACGTGTTCACCAGAGGAAGAGGAGGCAGTTATTTTGTTGATGAATGGCGCACAGGCAGTCCTCGAGAGCCTGAAGAAAGAGGGTGTCGACATCGTGTTCGGCTATCCGGGCGGCGCGGTGCTGACGCTGTATGATGCAGTTTACCAGATGAAATTCCCGCATGTGCTGACGCGGCACGAGCAGGGGGCCGTCCATGCGGCGGACGGCTATGCCCGAGCGACGGGCAAGGTCGGCGTCGTCTTCGCGACGTCGGGACCGGGGGCTGGCAACCTCATCACGGGCATTGCGACGGCGAACATCGATTCCGTGCCGCTCGTCTGCATCACGGGACAGGTCGCGAACCCCTATATTGGAAAGGATTCGTTCCAGGAAGCCGACATCGTCGGCATCACGACGCCGATCACGAAGCACAACTACCTCGTCAAGGACGTTCACGATCTGCCGCGCGTGCTCAAGGAAGCGTTCTTCATCGCGCGCACGGGCCGTCCGGGCCCCGTCGTCGTCGATGTCGCGAAAGACGTCTTCGACACGAAATTCGATTATAAGTATCCCGAAAATGTCACGCTCAAAGGCTATGACGGCCAGTACCCGACGGATGAGAAAGCTGTCGACAAGGTCGCAAAGCTGCTGACGAAGGCAAAGCGCCCGCTGCTGTTTGTCGGCGGCGGCGTGACGACGTCCGACACGACGCCGCTCGTGCGCAAGCTTCAGGAAGGGCTTGGCGTGCCGGCCGTCTCGACGCTGCTCGGCCTCGGCTGCATCGCGTCCGACGCGGAAGGCTTCCTCGGCCTCGCGGGCATGCATGGCTCGTATGCTTCGAATATGGCCATCCAGCAGTGCGATCTGCTCCTCTGCCTCGGCATGCGCTTCTCTGATCGCGTGACGGGCAAGATCAAGGATTTCGCGCCGAAGGCGAAGATCGTGCATTTCGAGATCGACGCGGCCGAAGTCAACAAGAACGTGCCCGTCGACCTCGCTGTGCCCGGCGACCTGCGCGCGTCCCTGCCGCTGCTCGTCGCGAAGCTCGAGGCGATGGATGCGGGCTTCCGCGACCAGTTCGCGCCGTGGCTCCAGCATGCCATCGAGATGTCGCAGGAGCATCCATTTGGATACGTCCCGGCAAAAGGCCCCGATGACGTCATCCATCCCGGCGAGCTCGTCGAACAGGTCAGCAAGCTGTCAGGCGATGACACGATCATCGTGACGGATGTCGGCCAGCATCAGATGTGGGCCGCGCAGTTCTACGAGGCGCGCGAGCCGCGCCAGTTCATCACGTCGGGCGGCCTCGGCACGATGGGCTTCGGCCTGCCGGCCGCGCTCGGCGCAAAAGTCGGCAAGCCCAATCAGCCCGTCGTCCTCTTCACGGGCGACGGCAGCATCATGATGAACTGCCAGGAATTTGCGACGCTCGCTGACAACGACATCGACGTCAAGGTCATCGTCGTGCACAACTTCATCCTCGGCATGGTCGGCCAGTGGCAGCGCCTGTTCTACCATCACCACTACGCGCAGTCCGAGCTCAAGGGCAAGACCGATCTCGTGAAGCTCGCGGAGTCCATGGGCTGCAAGGGCGCGCGCCTGACGAAAGCCAGCGAGCTCGCGACGAAGCTGCCGCAGCTGCTGCAGGAAAAAGGCACCGTCCTCATCGACGTCTACGTGCCGGAAGAAGAAGATGTCCTGCCCATGGTGCCGGGCGGCAAGCGCCTCGACCAGATGGTGCTCGCGAAAGGAGAAGAAAAATGAAGAAATTCCTCTTGGCCGTCCTTGTCGACAACAAGCCGGGCGTCCTGACGCATGTTGCTGGCCTCATCAGCCGTCGCGCGTTCAACATCGAAAGCATCTCGGCAGGCTACACGGAGGAGCCCGACGTCACGCGCATCAACATCGTCGTTTCCGTCGAGAGCGAGCAGGAGCTCGCGCAGGTCGTGAACCAGCTCGGCAAGCTCATCGATGTCATCAAGATCGTCAACCTCACGCTCGAGGACTCCATCGAGCGCGAGCTCGTGCTCATCAAGGTCCAGGCGTCGAAAGAGTCGCGCGCTGACATCATCAACGTCGTCAACATCTTCCGCGCAAATATCGTCGATGTCACGACGGAGGATGTCGTCATCGAGCTGACGGGCGGCGAAAGCAAGATTGATGCGCTCTGCGAAGTCCTGCGCGAGTACGGCATCATCGAGATTGCCCGCACAGGCGCCATCGCCCTGTCGCGCGGGCCGGTGCCGGTTAAATCGATGTAATGCAAAAAGAGGATTTTCGGAAAATGCGGCGAATACCATAGAAAAGAATAATATACTGGATGCCGCTTCTATGTGCAGCTCCCCTCATTGAGGGGGGAGGGCCACGAAGTGGCAGGGGGAGTAGTTCGGCTATCGCATCCTACTACTCCCACCACCGCTGACGCGGTCCCCCTCCCTCAGAGAGGGAGGCTGAATGGAGTTAGAGGAGTGTCTTCATATGGTAGCAAAAATGAAAAACTGCCCGTCGTGCGGGCGTCTCTTCGTGCCGCTGACGGGTGCACAGAAGCTCTGCCCGGACTGCATGGACAAGCTGCACGAAAAAGAGCATGAAGTCATCGAATACGTGCGCGACCATCCGAAAGTCAAGATTGGCGAGCTCATGGAAGCCACGGGCGCTTCCGAGAACATGATCAAGCGCATGATCTGCGAGGGCCGCTTCATCCAGACAGGCGTCAAGATGACGTACCCATGCGAGAAGTGCGGCGCGCCGATCGTCCAGGGCAAGCTCTGCCCGAAGTGCGCCGAGGCGCTCAAGAAAGACCTCGCAGGTGCAGCGAAGAAGATTGCGAGCGCGGCGGCAGGGCGAGGCGGCTTCGGCGGCGGCACGGGCAGAGGCCCGCGCCCGACGAACGGCGAGCGTCCATCTTCGTTCCGCTCCGAGCGCGACAAGCAGACGGAAAAAAGATCAACGCGCTATCGCGGCTTGAAGTGAGCCTGAAAGTGCATACAGAAATTTCTTCTGAAAATCTGAGGTTTGCTTGAAAAGACAAAAAACGTTCAAAAACGGAGCATGCGTGAGGAAAACGCAGGAGAATCATGATAATCTGCCAAAAGTAAGAGTTAAGTCTCTTACTTTTTTTTTCGATACTCTAAGCAGAAAGTCAAAGAATATCGAATTCCATAAGACAGGAAGGCTGGTGGAAGATGTGTGGAAAGCAATCAAGGTGGTGGAACCATGATCATCAACAACAGCATCCAGTCTGTTTCTTCTCTTTATGGCACGCAGTCCATGTCGAGCTCGTATCGCGCGCGCGCGCAGGCAGCTGCAAGCGCCAGCGACGAAGTCGAAATCTCCGAGGCCGGGCAGAACTTCAGCGAAATGCTCCAGAAGCTTCGCGAGGAGCCGGAAGTCCGCCAGGACAAAGTCGACTATTATTCGAAGGCCATCGCAGACGGCACCTACCAGGTGTCCAGCGAGAACATTGCCGCTGCCATGCTCGGCCAGCGCATCTGATGCGCTGCCGGAGCATGCATGCAGGCATCACTTGAGAGGGGCAGCATCATGACATCGCAAATGACTGGATGGAAGGAACTCCTCCAGGTACTCAATGCGCTCAACAAGAGCTACCAGAGCCTCATTGAGCTGAGCAAGAAAAAGCACAAGGCGCTCGTCTTCATTGACCTGAAATCCCTGGAGGCCATGAATGAAACCGAGGCGAAGCTCACGCAGGACATCCGGCAGCTCGAAGAGCGGCGGCAGAAAGCCCTCATCCACCTGGCTGTGGAAAACCGGGCCATCAAGAAGGACACGCGGATGGCGGACCTCGCGCGCTATGCGCCGACGCCGCAGATCCGCGTGCTCCTGCAGAAGCTCCACGAAGCGCTGACCGCCTCGACGACGAAAGCTCAGGAGCTCCGCGAGAACAATCGCGTCCTGATTGAAGGAGCGCTTTCTGCCGTGACATATCATCTGAACCGCATCGGAGGCACGCATGTGGAAAACACATACGGCAGCTCCGGGCAGGAGGTCGTGACGCATGCCCGCAACTTTGAATACAATGCATGAGCCTGACGCCGTGACGGCGAAAGCCGCGGCGCTGCTCAAGGCAGAGTACCTCTGTGGGCGCGAGATTGCGCAGGCTGTTGAGACGCTCCAGAAGACCCTGCTCGAAAGCACGTCAGGAAAAGGCGTCCGCGAGGAAGCGAAAGCGCTCGAAGTCCTGCTGCAGAAGCTCGCGAAAATCGGGCAGCACACGGATGCGTTCCTGCATGCAGCGCGAAAGGACAGCCTCGCGGCCGTCCTCGCAGCAGCGCCTCCTTCGCCGCTCCGCGAAAAGGCGCTGCTGCTTGCCAGCCGCGCCGCCGAGCAGCAGCATGCGCTCAAATCCTCGCTTGCGGCCGCGCAAGGGCTCCTCGAAAAGAGCCGCGGCTTCATCGAGTTCCATGTCAACCTCCTGAACCAGACCGTCGCGAGCGACACGTACGCGCCGCCGGGCGGCAGCGGGAGCGAATCCGAGCTTCGGCGCGGCCGCCGGATGTTCGATGCCAACATTTGAAATCAAAGAAGATAGGTGATCATATATGCGTTCCACATTTGCCGGACTCAACACGATGGTGCGAGGCATCTTCTCGAACCAGCTCTCGCTCGACACGACCGGCCACAACATCACGAATGCCTCGACGGAAGGCTACTCCCGCCAGAGCGTCAACCTCGCTGCGACGCGCGGCCAGAATGTCGGCTCCATCTACGGCGAAGTCATCGTCGGCACGGGCGTCGATTCGACGTCCATCCTGCGTGCGCGCAACGTCTACGCTGACAAGCAGTACTGGTCAGAGACGTCGCAGCAGAAATATTTCACAACGCAGCAGACGAACTATGACAAGGTCGAAGCCATCTTCGACGATTCGAAGAATACGGGCCTCAAGAACGCCATCACGGAGTTCTACAATGCCTGGAACGACCTCTCGACGAATGCCTCGACATCGAGCAACCGCATCGCCGTCATCGAGAAGGGCAACGTCGTGGCTGACCGCATCAAGACGACGGCGCAGCAGCTCCAGTCGCAGATTACGGCCCAGTATGACGACATGCGCCTGAACGTCAAATCCATCAACGACTACTGCGACCAGCTCACGCAGCTCAATCAGAACATCATGCAGACGGAAGCCTCGGGCGGCACGGCAAACGACCTGCGCGACCAGCGCGACGAGATTGTCGACAAGCTCTCGGAATACATGAACCTCAACATCTACGAAGACGACAAGGGCATGTACTCCGTCGTCTCGAACGGCATCACGCTCGTCAACGGCAACAGCCATCTGACGCTCGAGATGTCCGATCCGTATGCGAACAAGGAGTACGGCATCAGCGACTACTCCGTCAACATCAAGGAGTCGGGCGTCGTCTTCCTGCCGACGAACGGCAGCATGAAGGCGCAGTTCGACACGATTGCCGAGGACAAGGGCTATATCGACAAGCTCGCGAACATCTCGGCGACGTTCCTGACGACGTTCAATACGATGCATCAGCAGGGTGCCGGCGTCGACGGCACGGACAGCTCGTTCGGCAACAACCCGCCAGCGTCCGGCACGTATGCGGGCCCGTCTTATGGCCTGAACTTCTGGGGCGAAGAGGATTCGCTCTACACATGGGATGCGACGAACAACCAGGTCGTCGCGTCCCGCATGACGAACATCCAGCGTTCCGTCACGCCGATGGGCAGCACGACGACAGCCACTCAGCCGAAGGTCACGATCACGGGCACGGCCTCGAGCACGGACAACCTCAAGGGCATCAACATCATCAACGAGCTCGGCATCTGCACGAACCTCAAGTCCACGGGCGGCCAGAACCTCATCGCGGCGCGCAAGCTCGTCATCGAGCAGGACGTCAGCAGCACGGGCGCGCTCCAGAACACCTACAGCGTCAAGGTCAACGGCTCGGGCGACGGCACGAACGCGACGAACATCTCGACGATCATCAACATGGACATGGAGAACGTCCAGTCGACGTCCGACATCGTCTACATGAGCGGCACGACGACGCTGATGGACACGAGCAACACGACGAATCCGAACAACATGACGTCGCGCGCCATCAAGGACGATTCCATCAACGCCTACTACTCCGCGGCCGTTGCGAAGCTCGGCAGCGATTCCGAGTCCGTCGATGACAAGTCGGACGCGCAGGACAAGCTCATCACGCAGATCAAGAACTGGCGTTCTTCGACGTCCGGCGTCGACTGGAACGAAGAGCTCTCGAACATGATCATGTTCCAGCAGGGCTACAGCGCCTGCTCGCGCTGCCTGACGACGATGGACGAGATGCTCGACAAGCTCATCAACAGCACCGGCATGGTCGGCCGCTGATGATTCGATGAAATAGGAGGAATTTCCATATGGCAATCCGCGTCAGCAGCAACCAGATGGTTTACAATTACAAGAAGCAGCTCAACGATGCCAACAGCCGCAACGACAAGCTGCTCGAGCAGGGCGACGGCAACAAGCTCCACCGCCCGTCCGACGATTCCGTCGCCTACACGAAGTACCTGCGCTACGATACGTCGAGCGCTGAGAACACGCAGTATCAGGAGAACGTCGATACCGGCGTCTCGTGGATGAAGGCTTCGGATTCGGCGCTCGTCTCGATGACGAACATCCAGATGACGTTCAAGGAAAAGACCGTCTCGGCCGCGAACGGCGACAAGACGGATACAGACATGGCCGCCATCGGCAAGGAGATGATGGCCGAAATCCAGGAACTCGTCTCACTCGGCAACACGATGCAGGGCGACCGCTACCTCTTCGCGGGGCAGAAGGATACGACGATGCCGTTCTCGCTCTCCGAGACGCAGATCGACCGCGGCCTCGCAAAGACGCTCGACGACAAGGCCAGCGCGTACTTCAGCGGCGATGGCCAGGCGACGAAGTCCGGCACGATCCGCCAGATGCTCACGCTGACGGGCAGCGACGGCAACACGTACTACCTCAACACGAAGGATGGCTACATCTACACGCAGGACTTCGTCGAGAAAGGCTACAAGCAGAAAGTGGCGGAAGATGCGAATGCCATTGTCGATCCCTCGGCGGATGCTGTCGGCCAGCTCTCAGGCTGGAGCGGCACGACGCCGACAGAGACTGTCGCAAAGTACTTCAAGAATACGGGCGAGATTATCAGCAAGACGGCATCGCCTGGCAGTATCAGCGTGAACGGCACGAACGTGAGCTTCACATTCCAGACGGTTGCGCAGCAGGTCGCGACATATCAGGGCGATGCGAAGTACATCTCGATGACGAAGAAGAACGGCACGACGGAGCCGACGTCCGACACCGTCAACGTCACGGGCCAGGACATCTGGGGCACGGACATCTTCGACAACGCGGACTCCGGCAACACGGCATCCGGCACGGCCATGCTCAACAACATGCTGACCGTCCACGCGGAAGTCGTCGGCACGAACTTCCTCTGGCTGTCCGATGACGGCCAGACGCTCTCGGACGAGGCGCACAGCCAGACCATCAACACCGAGACGAAGCTCGGCGCGCGCCAGCAGCTCTACACGTCCGTCAAGACGATGCTCGGCAACCAGCAGACGCTGATCCAGCAGGACATCACCGACGTCATGTCGGCCGACGTCGCCGAGCTCGCGACGAAGCTCATGGAGTCGCAGACGGTCTACAACATGAGCCTTGCGCTCGGTGCACGCATCCTGCCGTCGTCGCTCGCGGACTACCTGAGCTGAGCCAGCTGATAATTTCATGAAACTTTTGCCAGGATGGCAGGAATCCGCCAGGGAGAGGGGGAAATAAGAAGTGTTGTACCTCAATATCCGCTCGACGCAGGCGATGATCGGCATGCACACGCAGCTCGGCAAGCTCGAAGCACATTCGACCCCCGCGAGGCTCTCGACCGAGAACCGGCAGGCGCGGTCGAACGAGGGCTGCACGCAGGCGACCATCGACATCGACTCGTATCCGAGCCGCCACAGCTACGGCTATACGAACCATGACGATTTTGCAAAGGAGCACGGTCAGGAAGGCTTCGCCCGCCTCCTGCGCGGTGATCTGATCCTGATTGAGGGTGATGGTGTAGGGCTCGCCGCTGATGACGGTGCCCGGACCGATCTCCTTGGAGATGTCAAAGGAGGTGACTTGTATCTTGTCCCACACGTCGGCGACGGACTGCTTCCACTTGGCGAGCTCGCGGGCCTTGGCGCCGTTGTCGGCGGCGAGTATCTTGTACTGGACAGCCTCGGGCTGGTAGAACTTGCTGTAGTAGTCGTCGAGCTGGCGCTTCATGGTGTAGTGGGG
>OMZR01000148.1 GCA_900315575.1 uncultured Veillonellaceae bacterium | reverse complement strand
AGCGTATCGCTCTTCTGATTGTAGACGTAGTCGAGCCCGTCGGTATCGCCCTGTCCCGAGGCGAGGATCCAGGCATCCGTGCCGATGAAGTGGTCGCGCTCGATTGGCAGCACACCCTCCATGAGCACGCGCTGCGCCTCGCGATCCGAGCCGGAGACGATCCAGACATCGAAGTCGTTCGCCTTGAGATAGGAGACGACTTCAGCCATCGGCAGGTAGAACTCCTCGCCGCGCTTGAGGTTCGTGAGTCCCTCCGCCGGCGTCTCCATGAACTGGCGCACATAGTCGTCATACTCAGGAATCGTCATACCGGCGAAGACGGAAGCCTGTGACTTCGCTTCCTTGCGCTCCATATCGCCCGGAATCGCGTGCGCATAAATGGCATCCTCTACGACCTTCGCGTAGGCGCGATCCTCCTCAGACGGCGTATAGCTCGGGTCTACATCATCCACTCGAAATACGAAGGCGTGCGCTCGCCGAGCAGCGTTCCGTCCATATCAAAGACAGCGACGCGATCCTCCGGCGGGATGTAATCCGCGCTCTTCTTGTTCGTCACCGTCTTCACATAGTTCGTGAGTGCCTTGTAGGAAGCGGCATCCTTGTTCCAATACTGGAAATTAGAGCCTTTCTGATTCACGGAAATCTGCCCGATCTCCGCGCGCGTCGCAGCCTCCGCATCCATCTGGAAGCTCGCACCACCGATAGCGATGCTCATGGCGAGCAGCGCCGCACAGAGTTTCCCCTTTTTCATAAACATACACGATACCCCCTAGAGAAATAGAATGAGACGCTTGCCTCTCTTTCCCCTTGATGGCACTATCATATCATGTTTTCTGTTGGGTTGCATCCGTCTTTTGTCTTAATTATCCTGTTTTTTGGTATGTTTATTCTATTTTTATATCATTTCATCTCTCTAGGGCATTCTGCGATGGCCTCGACCTCGCAGAGCGCGCCGGCCGGCAGATCCTTGACCGCGACGCAGCTGCGCGCGGGCTTGGAGACGAAATGCTTCGCATAGACCGCGTTGAAGGCCTGGAAGTCGCCGATGTCCGCGAGGAAGCAGGTCGTCTTGACGACATGCTCCATGCCCGCGCCCGCGGCCGCGAGCACGGCTTCGACGTTGCGGCAGCACTGCTCGGCCTGGCCGGCGATATCCGCCGCGACGATCTTGCCCGCGGCGGGATCGATGGCGATCTGGCCGGAGAGATAGAGCATGCCGCCCGCCGCGACTGCCTGGCTGTACGGGCCGACCGCGGCCGGCGCCTTGTCCGTATGGAATATCTTCATCAATATCATCCTCCTGAAAAAGATTGCGCGGCCTGTCGCGCCGCTGCCCAAAGAAGCATCGTCTGTCTCCGTGCTTCTCATTCATTCTACCGCAAACGGCGCCCCTTGACAATGTTACACGCATATCATGCGGACAAAAAGCAGCGGGCTCATGCGCCTTTTTGGGGAGTGACACATGAGCCCGCTGCAGTTATGAAAATAGGAAATAAGGAATACTTCCTTATTTCAGCGTGTCAGCAGTGAATGCTGCCGGCTCCGCAAAATAAGACAGGAGGTAAGCGGCCGGCGCGATGTAATCGATCGCGTACTCGTTCGTCGACCAGGACATCAGCACATCGAGATACGATTTGGCAATGGGGATCTTGCCGCTCTCGAGGTATTTCGTCTGGTCGGGATCGCCGCCGCTGACGTGGTTCGGCCCGCCGACGACGAGGCCTGGTACATAGGCGCCCGTGCTCTCATGGATGCGGTTGTGCGGGTGGAGCGGCATATTGCTGCCCACGCCCGTCATGAAGCATTTGTCGAGGCTGTTGCGCCCGAAGAGATAATGAAGCTGCGAGAGCGCTCCCTCGACATACGCGGGCTTGGGCGCGATGCGGTTCGCCATGAGGAGCAGAGAGCCCTCCGTCAGCGCGTTCTTCGTCGAAGCCCAGGTATACTCCTCCGCCGAGAGCGCGCAACCGAACGGATCCTTCGCCGTCTTGGCGAGCAGCTCGTCCGCGTAGCCGAGGAACGCGCGGCGCACCTGCCCTGTGAGCAGGGGATCCGCGCCGGCGGCGCTCAGATACGCGTACTGGCCGAGCGCGAGGCAGTTGTCCCAGGTGTAGAAGCCCGGCTTCTGCGTGAAGCGGTCGCTGACCTTCTTGAGATAGGCCTCGTACTTCTTGTCGCCCGTCGTGCGGAACATCTCCGCGGCGAGCCAGATGCGCTCCTCAAGATCTGTCGCCTTGTTGTATGGGCCGGAGCCGCTTTCCTGCCCCTCGTCCGTGCGGTAGAGCGGCTCGGGGTGCTGCTCGAGATAGCTCCAGACGCGCTCGGCGTTCTTGCGCAGCTGGCGCGCGTAGCGCGCGTCGAACGGCGCGTAGACGCGCGCGCCGATGGCGAGGCTCGCGCCGTACATCGCAGAGCTAGAGGAGCAGTTGCCGAACACGAAGCGCGGCTGCGTGTCCGTGTCCGGGGATTTGTCGAATCCCGGCCACTGCATGCCTGCCACCTTGTGGAACGTGCTGCCGTCCTTGCGCTGGAGCTTCTGCATCCAGTCGAGCTCGAACTTCACCTCGGAGAGTGCGTCAGGCAGGCCTTTCTCCGCCTTGACGCCCTTGGGGAACACGAGCTGTCCCGCGCGGAAATGATCCGGCTCCTCCTCATAGGCCATGAGGAGCTGCGCCGAGGCGATGGCGGCCGTCGTCATGTATTTCCCGTAGTCGCCGGCATCATACCAGCCGCCCGTCGCATCGAGCTTGTCGCCCTTCTTGTTCAGCGCGTCGGTGAAATAGACCTCAGCCGCCTTGTCCTGCGGATGACCGCCCGCGAGATGCAGCCCCGTCACGGGATCGTCGATGGGCGTGTTGCTGCGCGCGAGCGTATAGGAACGCCAGGCGTAGACCGCGGGTTTCGCGTAGACATTGTCGCCGATGGCAAAGGGATAGGAAGTCTGCGCGCCCACCTTCAGGCGGTACGTGCCGGCCTTGCGCAGCGCGGAGAAATCCGCCTGCCGCAGGCGCTCGCCGGAGAGCGCATCGAGCTTCGCCGCCGAGAGCTTCCCCTCGTAGACCGTCGCCCCCGTCGCCGCATCGACGATGGAGAACGCGGTCTCCCCGCTGTCCTTGACCGCCGCCTTTTTCTCATGTCCGGTGAGATAGCCCACCTGGTCGACATGGAGCCCGGACTCCGGCGCGGTAGCCGCCGCGTCCGCCGCGAATGTCACCGGCGCTGCCGTCAGGCAGCTAGCGGCAAGCGCCGTGCCGGCGAGTACGAGACGCGCGATCCGTTTCATCTTATATGATTTCATCGGCTCAGTCCTCCGACGGCGTGTACTTCACCCACTGATACTCCGCCATGATCGGCAGATTGGAGTCATCGAACGCCTTGAGCCATGCATCGACATTCTTGCCCGCCCAAGCGTTCATCATGATCTTGCCTTTCGTCACAGGCATGTTCGCGCCCTCGATGCGGTAAGCCTCCTTGCCGTCGACGAACCAGATAATCTTGTCCTTGTGCCACTCGAACGCATACGTATGGAAATCCTCCGACGCATCGAAGCCGAGATCGTACATGTGCTCATGTCCGCCCTGTCCGTTGCGGAAATAGTTGAACTGCACCTTCGTCGTGTCCTTGCCGAGCACCTCGACGTCGATCTCATCCCAGGGATTGCTGTCGCTCGGGCCGGTGTACGTGAAGAACGAGGAGACGACGCCGTCGTTCTTCATGGCCTTCATCGAGACCTCATAACGGCCGTAGCCATAGAACTGCTTGCTGCGGAACTCACCGCCTGAATACGGCACCTGGCTCTGCTGATCGTCGTTATCAATGATGAGCTGCATCAAGCCATCCTCGAACGTCACATTGCTCTTGTGCCAGAACACGTTGAACGGATTGCCGTTCGTCCAGCCGTCAGACGCCTCGAAGAGCGCCGGGCAGCCCTTCTTGAAATCCACCGAGAACGCGTCGCTCGCCTGCGTCTCCGCCGCCGGGGACGCGTAGGCGATGCCTGCCACAGGCTGCGCCGGTGCCACAGACGCGAGCGGCGAGAGCGCCGCCGCGAGCACGGCTGCTGCCAGCATATGTTTTTTCATCTTCATGAAAATCTTCCTCCTTTTCATTCTGTCACGCGCGCGGCGCAGGCCGCACCGCGAATGAAATGCGACATTCATTCCTGTGTCGCAGGTACATCCTCTACGGAGAGGTCCTCCCCGTTCGTCTTGATGACGTTCTGATACCAATAGAAAGATTTCTTCGGCACGCGCTTGAGCGTACCGTTTCCCTTGTTGTCCTTGTCCACATAGATGAAACCGTAGCGCTTCTCCATCTCGCCCGTACTCGCCGAGACGAGGTCGATGGGGCCCCAGGGGCAGTAGCCCATGAGCGCGACGCCATCCTCCTCGACCGCGCGCTTCATCTGCTCGATATGCGCGGCGAAATAGCGGATGCGCTCGTCGTCGTGCACGATGCCGTCAGCCGCCGGCTGCTCATGCAGCCCGATGCCGTTCTCGACAATCATCAGCGGCAGCTCGTAGCGCTCGGATAGCACGTTGAGCATGTAGCGCAGGCCGACCGGATCGATCTGCCAGCCCCAGTCCGAGGCCTTGACATAGGGATTCGGGACTTCCTTGCGCGCTCCGGGCGCCGCCGCGTCATATTCGCTCACGAAGCTCATGTAGTAGGAGAGCGCGAAATAATCGACCTTGCCCGCCTCGAGTTGCGCCATATCGCCGTCCTCGACCTGCAGCTTGAATCCCTTTCTTTCCCACTCGCGCAGGAGATACGCGGGATAGTGGCCGCGGCACTGGACATCGGCGAACGCGAACGTCCGATCCATCTCCTTGAGCGCCGCGATCTGGTCAAGCGGCCGGCACGAGGCCGGGTAGACAGGCGACATCGCGAGCATGCAGCCGATCTCAAAATCAGGATTGATCTTGTGACCGAGCACGACGGCCTTGGCCGAGGCGATGAACTCATGGTGCGCGACCTGCGCGAGCACCGCCTCGCGGTCCTCGCCCTCCTCGTAGCGCACGCCCGAGTTGGTGAACGACGCGAACGGATCGTCCAGATTACGTTGGTTGTTGATCTCGTTGAACGTCATCCAGTACTTGACCTTGTCCTTGTAACGCTCGAAGCAGACCCCGGCGAAGCGCACGAAGAGATCGACGAGCTTGCGGCTGCGCCAGCCGCCGTACTCTGTCACCAGATGATACGGCATCTCGAAATGCGAGAGCGTGATGACCGGCTCCATGCCATACTTGTGCATCTCGTCAAAGAGGTCGTCGTAGAACTTGAGACCGGCCTCATTCGGCGTCTCCTCATCGCCGTTCGGGAAAATGCGCGTCCAGGCGATCGAGGTGCGGAAACATTTGAAACCGAGCTGCGCGAGCAGCGCGATATCCTCCTTGTAGTGGTGATAGAAGTCGATCGCCTCGTGGTTCGGATAGTACTTCCCGGGCAGGACGCCATCCGTGATCTCGCGGGGCACGCCGGGGCCGCCGACCGTCATGACGTCAGCGACCGATGGTCCCTTGCCGCCCGCCTGCCACGCGCCCTCGAGCTGATGCGCGGCGACCGCGCCGCCCCAAAGGAATCCTTTCGGAAAGCTCATACTGTCTCCTCCTTGCCGTCCAGACGCTGATAGACGCTGATGAACTCCAGCGCGATGGTCTTGAATGCCTCCGCGCTCATGAGCTGATCCTCCGCGTGGAGAATGAGCAGGCTCACGATATTCTTCTCGCCCGACGCCTCGCGCGTCAACAGGCTCGTGTGCGCGTCATGCCCCTCGACGAATGCCTCGTCGCCTTCCTTGATGAGCTGCTCCGCCTTGGCGTAGTCGCCCTGCTTCGCGGCCTGGATGGCCTCGATGTAGGAGCTGCGCGCCGTACCGACCATCGAGATGATCTGGAAAGCAATCTGCTCTAAATCCCCCATGTCGCTCACCCCTTCATGATCTTCTCAGCGAGTTCCACCGTGCCCTTGCCGTCCATGCGGCCGTACATGCGCATGTCGATGGCCTCGACGGGCACGCCTGGCAGCTCCGCGGCGATCTTGTCCTTGGAGAAACGGATCTGGGGACCGAGCAGCACCACGTCGGCGTCCGCAGCCTTCGTGGCCGCCTCCGAGGCGGAGTAAGCGGC
>OMZR01000194.1 GCA_900315575.1 uncultured Veillonellaceae bacterium | reverse complement strand
TCAAGCGAGCATGAGCGTCAACGGCTCATCATTGCAGACTTGCTCGACCAAATGTTTCTGTTTACCGAAACATGGGCGCTGTCACGATGGGAAAGCATCTTGCAGCTCACGCCGAAAGCAGGCGCGACCTACGAAGAGCGCCGGCATGAAATCCTGCTGAAGCTATGCGGCCGTCAGACATCGACCGTCCGCTTTATAGAGTGGTTGGTCAATCAGTACACGGACATCCGCACGGGCTCGAAAATCTTGGAGGACAATGCGAACTATCGCTTTACCGTCCAGATTAAGGGCTTGATTGCGGACAAGCCGGGACTGAAGAAAGCGATTGAGACGTACAAGCCAGCGCATCTCGGCTATGGCTTTTTATACGTCATCACCGACCGGGATCTCCACGACGAACCTATCGGCGACCTCACGCTCAAGGGCGATGAATTCGTCGCGAGCGTCCGTTCGTGGTTCCGCGACGTCGTCCCCTACGGAAACGCGCTGAACTACCCGAAGTATGATGGCACGTACCGAGCAAGCGACATGTATCACGTCGGCAGCGGCCGCGCAGATGGAGCGCTGCAAGTTGGTTCGATGCTACCAGGCGCACTTCGCGTGCAAGAGGGCATTGACTGGCAGTTCATCTACGATGGCCCAGCGTTTGCAGACGGCACATTCCGCGCAGACGGCTCGCTCGTCGCGAATGGCGAACGTCCATGGAGGCTTCAATATAACGACTTTATGGATGAACTCTCCATCCTCATCATCACCATGCGCCGGCCAGATGGCACGACGGAGCTTGAAGATGACGTTGTGTTCTATCCGGCCGTTGGCGATGGTATCCGTGCTTGCGGCGGCGCGCGCGCAGGAAAGACGCAGAGTCCCGTGGACAACTGCGGCCGTCTGGAAGTCACGCGAAGTCACAGGGCGAACGGCGCTGTAAGAGTCGGCGCAGAAATGAACGTCGCAGATGGCTCGATCATCGCCGACGGCTCGTTTCAAGCGGACGGCGGCGGCATCCATCCACGCATCGATGTCCTGCGCGACGACCTCTGCGGCAGTCTGAGCATCCGACGTCCGAAGAAGCATCCACCACTTGCACTCCGCTATCCAGAGTTTTTCGATACGGTCAAGCAGCCGGAAGAAGATGACGGCACGGTTGCCATGCTCGATGGCTTCGACGATTCGCCATGCATCGACGACAAGGCGCTCCGCATCGGAGGATTCCGCGCAGACGGCTCTGCGCGCATCGGCGCCGGAAACATCTTGCCGCTTGATACCGGCGGCACGCTCACCATCATCCACGTTCTCACGGCCAATGGCACGCGCAAAGCGGACGGCGGCCTGAGCTATAAAGCTGACGGCTCCTACAAAGTCGGCGGCATCCAACTGAAAGGAGGAAATCAGATTGGCATCACAAGCAGACACGATGAAATCCTATGATTGTCTCGCGGTGTTCGCGGACACGGCGAAGCCTTGCAAGGGCGAATTCCACATCGACGTCTACAGAAACGGCACGCACGTCGATTCATTCGGCGACCACAACCTCGTTGTCGAGGCGGGGCGCATCCGTCTTGCAGAGCTCGCGTCCGGCCTATCGACGGACTGCATCTCACAAATCGGTGTCGGCGATGGCGCGGAGCCAGAAAAGGACACGGACACGGCGCTCTCGAATCAGATGCTTTTCCCGCTCGACAAAGCGAGCGTAACGGGCAGAGACGCGCGGTTCGACTTCAGCATCGACAACACGCAGGCGAACGGATTGAAGATTCATGAGTTCGGCCTGTTCTGCAAGGATGGCACGATGTTCAGCCATCGCGTCCGCAAAGGTATCATCGAGAAGGAAGACGACATCCAGATTCGCGGATACTGGATTCTTCATTTCTAAAGGAGGAAAGAAAAGATGGCAGTCAACTATAACGACTACATGGGCATCGGACCGTCAACGGACAATTCCGGCACGCGCCACACCATCAACCATCTGCCGGCGGTGGCAGAGTGGGAGGGTGACGTCTACCAGATCGAGAACGGCGACTATCTGCTCGGCGGCAGAATGGGCTTGCTGAACATCCAGGCGCAGCAGCTCCTGAACCGCACGGAGTACCTCAAGAAGGTGCATGACGCCTTGCAGGCGCAGCTCGAAGCAACGCAGCCGGGCACGGAAAAGTACGACGAGCTCGTCAAGCGCATCAACGCGCTCGACGCGAACAAGGAGAACAACCGCATCAACCATTTGGAGCGTTTGGTCGGCAATGCTTACCTTGCGCTTGAAATGGCGAACATCGACCCAGACGGCTACGACAGCATGATTGTCGAGACGTTCAACGACAACGCGCCGGAAATCGACCAGTTCGTTGCTACGGTAACGTCGGTTGTGTCCGGCGATGACTCGGTTGACGTTGACGATTCCAGCGGCCTCATCATCGGTGCTCACTATCAGTTGACGGACGGAGAGCATCTGGAAGAAGTGCAGGTCAAGAGCATCAACGTCAGCGGCAAAATCAAGCGCGTTGTGCTCATGGGCAATGTCAAGAATCAGTACACGGACGGCAGAGCGAAACTTTACCGTTCCTCCGTCGCGATCTACAACGGCAGAGCCTACGGCGGCGGCAATCGTCGCGTGGACGAATGGACGGCGGACACGTCTTGGAGCGGCACGAACACGAAGCAGGACGTTTCGACGGAGCTTGACTACACGGATACGAGCGCGTTCACGATCTCGGGCGCGGTTCTCGAAAATGGCAAGCTCGTACTCGGCGACACGCCTGTTGGCATCGCGCTCGTCAAGACGGGCGGCGGTTCCGGCACTTGGGCTCGCGTTGATGAGGAAGGAGACGACCTGTAATGAGTATCGACTTTGACAAGACCTATCCTTGGGCGGGCATCGAGACCGTCACCATCGAC
>OMZR01000147.1 GCA_900315575.1 uncultured Veillonellaceae bacterium | reverse complement strand
CCATTGCAATTTTCATGATGTCTCCTCCTCAAAGAAGCTGTTTGCCATTCGGAAGGTCGTCTTTGTCTACTCCATCGTGCTCAATCTCAAAGAACGAAGCCTGTGCGAAATCCGGCTTGTAAACATCGAACGTCTTCATCATTGTCAGCGTTGCCGCACTTTCGAGCGGCGAGATGAATTCCGCCGTCGGCTGGAAATTCTCTTTCCGCGCACAGAAACGTTCGAACTGCGCAGCAGAAAGAAAAAAACATCCTGCATGCGGATTATGCGGCTTGCGGAAATGCAGCACCTGTCCTCCCCAGGGTGCACTGAGCACCGGGCGGCGCTGGTAATTCATCCATTTCCCGATGAAGTTTTCCTGCATCTCTGGGTCACCATATATCTTCTGTATCTTCGGATTCCCATAACGGCAGAAACGATGCGGCAGCAAGACCGCATCTGGACCAAACATCGATTCGAACCAGCCGAGTTTCTGGAAGAACATCGGGTCGGTAATTTTGCAGTCGTCCTCGAGATAGCCATAGTAATCGTATTCCCCACGATGCTGGCGCAGATACTGCAAGCAGCCAAACGGCAAATGGCGCGGATTATCCAGAACGACCTTCACTTGTTTGTACCAATTCTCCGGCACATCCAAGAGAGGGAGAACATGATCTTCTCCCATCGTCGTGCAGATGGCCAGATCGATTTCGCAGGCATTCCACGTATCCGCCGGGAACTTTCGCACATAGATATGACCATCTGCTTCGGAAACAAAGGCTGAGTACGTCCGTGGCGTAGAAAAAGTCAGCCGCAGCGCACGCACACAGTCGCTCACGATCGCCGCCCGCTTTTCCGGCGCATCATGGCCGAATCCGTGCTCCGAAGCAGGATCGGACTTATAAAAATGTGGCATCGCCAGTAAGATTCTCAACATGCTCTTTCTCCTTCGAAAACGTGGATAACTCGAACATATCTTATCAAAAAAGTCCCCCCCGTAAAGACAAACGCACATCAACGATTGATATGCCGGTCTGTCTTTACGAGGGGGAACCATAAAAAATAAAATATACGCCGTCCCGGAACAACGAATTCCGAGACGGCGTATTTTGCGTCAGCCTATTTATCCGAATAATGTTCTCCACAAGCTATAATGGTAACACTCTCTGCATCTACACAGAAGACGAGACGATTCTTCTTGTCAATACGAACGCTGGCAAAGCCCGATAAATCTCCCTTGAGCATTTCCACTTTGCCAAGTCCTCGATAACCATTGCGACGTATATCCCTGATCAGGTCATTGATTTTCTTCAAGAGGCGCTTGTTTTCCTGCAACGCAACATATTCTTCCCAAGCGCGGTCATGCCATCGCAGGTCCAGCATCAATCTTTCACCTCGATGAGCTCATGATGGTGCAGCTTTTCCCTACCTGCACGGATTTCTGCTGCGCGACGGGAAAGTTCTGCTGCATCTGCTGGAGAAAAGCCGTTTTCATCCAGCAAGGAAAAACTCACACCTTGCTGGCGGATGGTCTGTTTCACGAACGCGGTGAGCGCCGCCGACATCGAAATGCCGAGCCCTTCACAGACAGCATTGAACTGGTCACGCAAATTTCGATCCAGCTTGAATGTGAAATTCATCTTGCTTGCAGCTGTCATTGTCATCGCCATCCCCCCTTGCTTTCATTATAAAGCATACGTCTATCTACCGTCAAGAGTACGGCATACAGTACGTCATTCTTCCATCTGCCACATACACTTCCTCTGCAAGAGATGCGGCGGGATGTTCGAATAGCGCGGAGGTGCGGCCGCGCAGCATCGCTACGCGTGAATTTCTCGACGGTCCGCCTCCCCGCCTGCTCATAGATTGCCGTACCGATGCGGTAGGGCGCAGGGCGGTACCAGGCATAATGGACATAGATGGGCAGCTGGCTGGCGTCAAAGGGTTCCCGTTCACAGACGACAAGGAAAGAATTGGCGAACTCCGAATCGCGTACTCGAGCACACCAATGAGCGTGACGACGTCATACGCCTGCCCGAGCGCGAGGTCGTTGAGATTGCCGACATGAATGGTAAGATTCGCGCAGTCCTGGTTGCGATACGCCGCGATTTCCGCGCGACGCGGCGAAATCTCAACGGCATCGACGTGCCCCGCACGGCGGCAGAGCGCCCCCGTGACAGCTCCGCAGCCGCAGCCGATTTCGAGCACGCGATCCGTCTTTTCGAGCGGCAGCCACGAGACGATGTTCTTTTGTCTTCTCAGAAAAAGCGACACTCGTTCTTCACATCCGGAACAGCCGCTCGACGGCTTCGCGCAGTTCCTCCCGCGCGGCGATGAGGCGGCCGTTTTTGGCGAGGAGCTGGCCTTGGACCTGGAGGCGGTAGAGGGCCGCGAGGTCGAGGGGCAGGATCGAGGTGTCGGCGATGGTCAGGAGGCGCGAGAGTTCGGCGGCGATGGCCTGCTTTTTCGCGCCGGTCGCGAAGAGGACGCGCAGGCGCTGGGCGGCCTGGCCGCAGAGGAACGCCTCGGCTTCCTCGCCTGTGAGGCGCTGCCCGGCGGCGCCGGAGAATGCCTGCAGGCAGTCGCGGACTTTCTGCAGGGCGAGCTCGGGCGCGAGGTTCATGGCTGCGCGGTCGAAGGCCGATGCCGCGAGCTTTGCATGCTGGAGCGCGGCAGTGCCGAGGTTGCCGGAAAGCGCTGCGGCTTCTTTCTGCAAGTCATCCATGGCCGTGCGCAGGGAGTCCGGGTTCCTGCGGTCAAAGAAGTATCCGTGCACGAAGCCTTTCGCGCTCCCGTATCGCTGTGCGAGCCCCATGTGGGCGAGATAAGCAGCGTAATCAAAAGGCTCGTCATGCGTGGCCTGCGCGAGCGCGCGGGCGAGGTAGCTGAGTTCGGCCAGGAGGCGGCCGGCATGGCGGCCGGCGCTGTAGGCGGTTTGGACAGGTTCCGGTATGGCCAGAGCGGCAAGACCGCCGCTGAGGTCTCTTGGCAATGCTTCCATGAAAAATAACCCCTTTCCACACGTAACGAGAGCAAAAAAGAAGCTACCGCCGAACATCTCAGCGATAGCTTCTTTGCTTTTCATATCCCAAGTTCTCTTCCAGTATATCGGAAAACCTTGTCCGCGTCAAGCATTTCGCCCTCAGCGATAGAAATGCTGCGGGAATTCGTAATAGGAGCGCAGGCGGATCTTGATGATCTTGCCTTCGCGCACGTCGAAGCTGAGTTCATGGCCAAGCTCGGTGCCATAGCCATAGTAGAAGTACGTCGTCGTGTAGCCGTTCTGCTGCGCAGCCGTCGTGAGGTGCGTCGGCATGCCGTATTTCTGCTGGAGGATCTGGTCGCTCATGCCGACTTCGATGCCGGCCGGGGTCGCGATGCCGTTCGCCGCGATGGTGGAGACCTCGCTCACGCCGTAGTCCTGATGGCTGTAGCCGCCCTGATGGAAACGCACGCCGAATGTCTGGCCATACGTGTACGTGAGCCATTTGCCGTGGCCGCTGACATGCGTGGCCGCTTTCCAATAGCGCACGACCTGGTCTGTGGAATCATGAATGTGGACTCTGCCGAGCGCGACCTGATTCGGCGCGAGCGTGCCGACAATGCAGGGCGCCGTGGCTGTCGAGGGCGTGACCCAGGTGACGATGTCAGCGGGCGGCTGCACGTCCGCCGTCTTGGCCGCCGGAGCCTGCGTCTGCGTGCCCGGTGCTGCCGCAGCACTCTGCTGGCTCGTCTGCGACGGTGCTGTCGGCGCCACGGCTGTCTGCGTGCCCTGCGCCGCGTCCGGCGTCGCTGCCGCACAAGGGGCGGCCAGCGACGCGATGGCGAGCGTCAGAGCCAAGAACTTCTTCCGATTCATGATATGTCCCACTCCTTTAAGATATCCATAAGCGCTTCAGCGCTTATGGATATCTTAGCCATTTGCCGACAGGCAAATAGCATCCAAATTCTTTTTACCGTTCTTCCTTATTCACTTCGTCAAAAATTCGAAAAATCCTTCTTTCGCGGCATGCGCTCTCCGCGCGTGCCCTGCGGCCCCTGCCAGACGGCGAGGCCGTCATATGCGATGCCGAAAAAGCGCAGCGCTTTGCCGAGGACCTGGCCGACCTGCTCTCGGAGCGTCTCCTGCCCTCCATAAAAGGAAAGCATGGGCGGCACGATCGTGCAGCCGACTTCGGCAGCCGCGAGGAGGTTGCGCAGATGGATGCGCGAAAGCGGCGTCTCGCGCGGCACGAGCACGAGCGGGCGCCCTTCCTTCAGCGTGACGTCGGCCGCGCGCAGCAGCAGGTTCTCGCTGTAGCCCGTGACTAGCCCAGCGAGCGTCTTCATGCTGCACGGCACGACGATCATGCCGTCTACGGGAAAGGTCCCACTCGCGATGGCCGCACCGAGGTCGTCCGCATCATAGCTCACATCGGCCAGCGCTCGCGCTGCCTCGGCCGTCGTCTCGGTCTCCTGGAGGAAATTTGCCTCGGCGCCGTCCGTCAGCACGAGATGTGTCTCGACGTCCGGCCGCTCTTTCAGGATTTCGAGCAGCCGCAGTCCCATGAGGACGCCGCTCGCGCCCGAAATGCCGACGATGATGCGCTTCTTCCGCTGCCCCTGTTCCATCTGCTCCATCAGAGATTCTCCAGCATCATCTGCGCGACGCTCTCATACACTTTTTTTGCGGCCTCCTGCATGAAGGCCGGTGCCGTCGCAACGGTATAGCCATGGTATGCCTCGATGGCGGGGAGGTCGTTGCGATCGTCACCGATGACAAAGAGATCGCCCTCTGCGACCTGCCAGCCCGTCACCTGCAGCAGGCGCGCGATGCCGTTCTTCTTGTCGGCCTCCTGGAGGTTCAGGTCGAGGTAGCCGCGATTGATGTTGCCGCGCAGCTGCGGGAAGGACGCATGCACCATCGCCTCGACGGCCAGCGCGTTCTCCTGCGTCCCGCAGTTCAGCGAAATCTGCACGATGTCATCCCGCCGCATAGCTTTTTCCTGCGTCGTCGACGGCATGTCGGGCAGGCCGAGAGCCGCGTCCGACAGATTGCCGCCAATGGCCAGCGACTCGCGCTCCGTGACGACGAGCATCGGCGCATCGCCGCGCTTTTCCCGCAGCAGCTGCAGCACGCCCGCCGTCAGCGCCTGCGGAAAGCGCAGGCTCGCGAGGATGTTCCGCTCTCCATCCGTCACGACGGCGCCGTTGTTGCAGATCAAAAAGTCCGGTGCAAGGCCTTCGTACTTTTCGATCTCCATGTCAATGAGCGAAATGCCGCGGCCCGTGTTGATGCCAAACTTGTGTCCGGCTTCCTGCCATTTCCGCACAGCTGCGAGATTTTCCTCTGGCACGCCGCCACCATACGAGCAGAACGTCCCGTCAAAGTCCGTTGCTACGAGTTTCATGCATGATTCCCTTTCCAAAATATATTCCATAAATTCATTTCTGTTTTATTCTGTCCGCGTATTCCGTACGTTCAGCGCATACAGTTCAGCCGATCGACGCATGCTCCGCCACGGCGCGCGCATCGAGAAGCGCCTGCTGGTAGCCGGCCTGATAGCCCTCTTCGGCACGGCTCTCGGCGTAATCGCGCAGCAGCTCCATCATGTCGGCAAGCGGTTCCTCCGTCCAGCGGCTCATCGCGAAGAGTTCCCCGAGTTTGTTGATGCAGGCCAGCTCTTTCCCCTGCGTCTCTTTTGAAATCGTCATGCGATCGCGTCCCTTCATTTTTTATTTTATGTATCGTGGAGGCTTTACGAAGTTCTCCAGACATCTTATA
>OMZR01000146.1 GCA_900315575.1 uncultured Veillonellaceae bacterium | reverse complement strand
CTGCCGATGGAACCGGAAATTTCCGTCGGCAGGAGGCCGTTTTTGCTTTTACGGGGACATATCGACTGGGAATTTGTACGCAGGGTGGAGTGTACATTTTTATCACAGCGGAAAGAGGAAAATATCCACATTCCATCGAAAAATAGAGCTGAGGCAACATGCGACGCGAGAATTTCGGGAGGGTGATGGTTCATGCGCATCGCGACTTGGAACGTGGAGCGTTTGTCTCCGCAGAAACGATTGCCAGGCATATTGGAACAGTTGCAGCGCGTGGATGCGGATGTCCTCGTGCTGACGGAAACGGATATGCGCATCCAGCCCCAATATCCGTATGCATTTCATACGCCGTTACTGTCCGAGGCTGTGGATGGAGACTACTACCGCCCGACGGAGAATCGTGTGTCTATCTTCACGAAGTATCCAGCCATCCGGCAGTATCCAGTCGCGGACGCGAATACGTCCCTCTGCGTCGAGCTCGAAACGGAGCGTGGCCCATTCGTGGTTTACGGGACGATTTTCGGTATTTATGGAAACCGCAGGCCGTCGTTTCGGCAGGACATCGAAGAGCAGATGGAGGATGTGCGGCGCTTGGCGGAGCATGGTCATGCAATCTGCCTCTGCGGCGATTTCAACTGTTCTTTTTTTGACAACTACTATTTCACGAACTGGGCACGGCAGACGCTGACGGAAACGTTCGCAGCGTGCGACCTGGAGCTCGTGACAGGGGGCCAGCCGGAGTGCATCGACCATATCGCACTTTCACGCAGCTTTCCGCGAGAAGGCACAGTAACTGTTCGAGAGTGGAACCTCGATAAGACGCTTTCCGACCACAAGGGCATTTGCATCGACATTTGAAATAGCTAGGAGATGCACCAATGGAGATTCGAGGAGGATTCATGAACGAAATCAAAAATGGAGCAGCAAGGCTCTGGACACCAGAATTTCTTTCCATGAGCGGCAGCAATTTCCTGCTGTTCATTTCGCAATACATCATGATCGCGGCGCTGCCCATCTATATCATGGACAGCCTCGGTGGCGGTGAGCTCGAAGCCGGCATGGCGATGACGTTCTTCCAGATCGGCACGGTGACGGCGCGGCCGCTAGCGGGACGCTTGATTGACGGCATCGACAAACGCCGGTTGCTTCGTATCGTCGCGGTGCTCTTCATTGTCATCATGGGAGCGTTTCTCGTCTTGCCCGGACTCATGGGCATCTATGGATTGCGCCTTGCGCATGGCGCCCTGTTTGCTGTGGCGACGACGGCTGCTGCGGCGCTCGCCGTCCTTGTCCTCCCGCCCGAACGGAAAGGCACGGGCATCGGCTATTTTGCCCTGTCGACGAATCTCGCGATGGTGGTCGGTCCGATGCTCGGCCTTCTCATCATCGGGGGGCTCGGAGCGCGCGTGATGTTCGCATTCCTCACGGCGTGTGCCGTCTTGACAGCGGTGCTCCTGCTCTGGAGGAAGCTGCCGGACGAGATCATGCAGCCATCGCGCCGACGGAGGAAGGGATTGTCGCTCCGGGATTTCTTCGAGCGGCGCTCGGTGCCGGCAGCCTTCCTTGGCGGGCTCGTATTTTTCGCTTATGGCGGCGTGCTGACGTTCCTGCCGCTCTATGCGAGGAGTCTCGGGATGCAGGAGGAGACGAGCTTGTTCTATGCGGTCTTCGCTGCCGTCATCGTCGTCTCGCGCCCGCTCATCGGCCGCATGTTCGATCGCTTCGGCCCTGACGCGACCGTCTGGCCGGGATTCGTTGCTTTCGGCCTCGGCATGGTGCTGCTTGGCAGTGTAGAAAGCCTCGTCGGGCTTTTTGTGGCGGCTGCCGTGCTCGGCCTCGGATTTGGTGCGCTTTCTCCCGCCTTCCAGACGCTTGCTGTCACGAGCGCCCCGCCTGCGCGCAGCGGAGTCGCGACAGCGACCTATTTCTGGTCGCTCGATATCAGCGTCGGCTTGGCTGCTGTCTTGCTTGGGTTCGTTGCCACGGCTTGCGGATATTCATTCCTCTATGGAATCGTGTTGCCAGCCGTCATCGTGGGGAATGCCATCTGCTATTTCTTCTGGAGAAAAACGGCTCGCGTCGGTCGCCGTCGTAAATGAATGGATTTCAGGGAAAGCCGTTGGAAGGTTGAAACATCCGGAGATTAGGCAGTGAGGAAGAAATTTATGGGCGGTGACAGAATGAGCATCGAGAGCGATGTGTTTGGACGGTACCGACCGGATGGGAAACGCTGTGAGGCGTATGGATTCCAGCGGGCGGGAGACGTGTGGCGGTTGGAACGGACATTCTTCGATGGTGCGTTCCGTGCGGCCGTGACGATTGATGCGGTGGGGCGGGTGACGGGCGAGGTCATCGATACGATGACGGATGAGGAGTATCTGCCGTTGCGCTTGAAAAATCCTGCTGGCAGCTACGTCTACGGCGTGCGTCATGCGTACGAGGAACTGCTGCGCGGCATTGCGGAGGCTTGCTTCGTCCGCGTGCCGTTCGCGTCGGCGCAGGCGAACCGCATCTGCATGAAAGTTCAAGAAACGTGGGGCGATGCGCCGGAGTTTCCGTGGAAGGAAAAGGCGTATGCGACAAGCGGCGTGTTCCGCCATTCGGAGACGCAGAAATGGTACGGCCTCATTATGCCGGTGACGTGGACGAAGCTCGTGTCGGGACGGGACGGGCGCGTGGAAATCCTCAACGTCAAGGTCGGCGATGCCGCCAGCGCGGCCGCGCAGGAAGGGCGCTATCCCGCCTATCACATGAACAAGAAATATTGGATTTCCATCGCGCTCGATGATACGATGACGGACGATGATATCTGGCCGCTGCTCGCTGAGAGCTATGCGTTTGCCGCGAGAGGAAAGAAACGATGCTGACATCGAAGGAATTGCTGGATCGCTTGAACGCTGTCTTCGGCCCGCCCGAGGGCTGGCCAGGGAATACGGTGACGATCATGGCGACGGCAGTTATGGTGCAGAACACGGCGTGGACGGCAGTCCTGCGGGCGTTAGCGCGTTTCCCGCAGGAGCTTACAGCGGAGTATTTGTTGGCGCTGCCTGTCGGAGAACTGATGGACTATATCCGCCCGTGCGGTTTCATGCGACGGAAGGCCGAGACCATCCAGAAGGTCATGGCGTGGTATGGGCGGTATGGGTTCGATGCGGTGAAAGTGGAGACTGCCCAGCAGGAAACGCTGCGGCAGGAGCTTCTCGAATTGAAAGGCATCGGCGAAGAGACGGCGGACGTCATTTTGCTCTATGCGTTCCATAAGCCTGTGTTCGTACTCGATGCCTACACGCGCCGGATGCTGAAGCGGCTGGGCGGCACGATGCAGACGGACACAGAACGGCGGGCATGGTTCATGCAAGGTATTCCGCACACGGCGAAAATGTATGATGACTATCACTGGCTGCTCTTGGAGCACGGCAAGCGGTACTGTAAGAAGCGCCCGCTCTGCGAGGAGTGCCCGCTGCGCGAGGCGTGCGCACAGGATGTGCAGGATGAAAAGTGAACGAAGGGAGGCGGTTCTATGCCGGGAAGCGGCGTTTTGGTCAATGTCTTAGGGATTGTTTTTGGTGGACTGCTCGGGATGGCGGCGGGGCGGCTCATCAGTGAGCGGTTTCAAAAGACGCTGATGATGGCGTGTGCGTTGGCGGTGTTGTTCCTCGGGCTCGGCGGAAGCCTTGCACAAATGCTGAAGGCTTCGCCTGATGGGACGATGACCTTCGTCGGTTCGTATATGATGGTGGGAAGCCTCATCATTGGTGCGCTGCTCGGTGAAGCGATTGATATCGAAGACCGTATGGTGACCTTTGGCGAATGGTTGAAGAAACGAGCCGGAGGCGAAAGCGACAGTCGGTTCGTCGATGCGTTTGTCACGGCATCGCTCACGGTCTGCATCGGTGCGATGGCGGTCATCGGCCCCATCAATGATCGTTTGCTCGGTGATCCGATGGTGCTCTACATCAAGACGGTACTCGACTTTGTCATCGTTCTCCTGATGACGGCGACGCTTGGGCGCGGCTGTATTTTTTCTGCGCTTTCTGTCGGCATCTTCGAGGGTGCAATCTTTCTTTGCGCAGGGCTCTTGGAGCCGGTGATGAGCGCGGCTGCGCAGTCGAATCTTTCGTACGTCGGAAACATCCTCATCTTCTGCGTCGGTGTAAATCTCTTGTGGAAAACGGGCATCCGGGTGGCAAATCTGCTGCCGGCCCTGGTGATTGCCATTGCATGGGCGTGGATTTGATGCGATGTGAGGGAGGATTGGAAATGAAAACGTATCTTGACCATGCTGCCGTGACGGTAGCGGATATAGAATGGACGATGGAGCTGTTTGAGGATGTCCTTGGCATGCATGAGACGCGCCGCAAGGAAAAAGACGGCAAGCTCACGATGGTCTTCTGGCTTGATGGCGGCATCCAACTCATAGCGGCGCCGGAGGACAGCACGGTGGGGCGCGGGCATCACCTCGGCCTCGTCGTGGATGATTTGCCAGCGGCGCTCGCAGCACTCAAGGCCGTGCCAGGCGTGCATGGCATCGAGGGAAAGCCGGAGAAGTGGGTGCAGTTGCCGGACGGGCTGATACTGGGGATGTTTCAGGCGAACGAGGGCGCGATTGATGCGGCGCTTGGCAACAAATTGAAATAACCTTGTGCAGCTGGATTAAATCTCTGTTTTGTCAGCGCGTCCGATGACCATCTTCATGCGCTCGATGGGATACGGCGCATTGCTTCTCGTGTAGTAGCCGATGCTTTCGATGCGGGCGGCGGTTTCCTGGCTGCCGCTTCCGACAGGGACGAGAACCCAGTCTCCCTCACAGAGGGTGCTGTCCTCTGTCCAATAATGATATTCCTGTCCGCTGCCGTGGAAGACGACGCCGCAGACGATGAATTCGCCCGGCTGACGCACAGGCAGACGATAGGATGACCAGTCCAGTGCAGGCGTGATGTCAGCCAGCCAGTCGATGAAATCATTCCAGCAGGCGGGGAATACGCCTTGCCGCATCAGGAAATCACTGTGTTCATCCGTTGTGTAACGGAGCTGCCACGAGAGGCTGGAAAGCTTGTGGCAGCGTTTCATCGGTGGCGGCTCCGCAGGAAGGACTGCGTCTGCGCGTGCAAGCCATGCGGCATCCGGCGTGCTTGGCGCGGGAAGGGACGTGCGGAATCCATCGCGCACGATGCGGACGTCGATGTTTTTAGAATCAGATGCGTGGACGGCCAGGGTGCGATACCCGGTCGATGGCTGGCCGATGGTGAAGGAAAGTTCTTGCAGCATGCTCGTCATCCTTTCAAGAGATTGCCCAGAGGACGTTGACGGTTGCATCGATGGAGAGGTCTTTCGGCGATGGTGGCGCTGCATCTGTCGTAGCAGCTCCATAGCAGACGGTGGGCGGGAGCAGATCGTTGTCTGCTTCGCCGACGTCGATGTGCAGGATTTCACCGAGCTGTACTTCGGCAGCGCGTGCGACGGCAAGCGCCTTGTGTTTGGCGTCCTGGACGGCTGCAGCGAATGCCGCGTCCTTGGCAGCGGCAGGGTCTTTGAGCTCGAAATGGATGCGGACGCTGGGCGCGGCCAGGGAGGCGGAACAGAGCGTCAGGATGCGCTGGAGATGCACCATGTCGAGCGGGAGGCGCAGTTCGAGGTTCTGTTCGCACTCGTAGCGGTTGTCATAGCGTTCTTTATCCTCAGAGCGGCTGATGTTCACGCGACGGGGCAGGACGGAGAAATGCCAGATTTTGAAATCGTCGGCGTCGATGCCCGCTGGGGCAAGTGTTTCTTGCAAAATTTCACGCAGCTGTCGGCCGACGATGAGAGCCTTGTCATATTCTT
>OMZR01000145.1 GCA_900315575.1 uncultured Veillonellaceae bacterium | reverse complement strand
GCCCGGCATGACCGTGACCTGTGCATCGCTGGATTCCAGCGTGCCGGCCATTGCAGCCTTCTGGATTTCCATTCTGTATCGCTCCTTTTTCCCTGTGCGGACGCTTTCGGCGTCCTTGAGGAGGTTTTCTCTTGACGTCTCTATTAAACAAAAATTCTGCCGTTCTGTAAAGTTCCTCTTTTTTATCGCTTTCCATTCCATTTTGGAATGTCATAAAAGGAAAGAAAGCCTGTTTACAAAGAACGCAATCTCCGTTACCATGACAGACAGGAATGAAAAAATGCTTCTTTCTATGAAGAGGAAGAAAAATGAAGGAGGAAACTCCATGGACGAACAGGATTTCACGCTGCTCCAGGTGCTCGGCCGCACGCGCAACATCACGCATGCCGCCGACGAACTCTACATCACGCAGTCGTCCGTCTCGAAGCGCATCCGCCAGATGGAAAAAGAACTCGGCCTCACGCTGCTCTTGCGCTCGCGGCAGGGCATCCAGTTCACGCCCGCCGGCGAGATCGTGCTGAACCATATCAAGAGCATCGGCCACGAGCTCGAGACGATGAAGCAGGAACTGAGCCTCGAAAGCGGCGTCATCGCCGGCACGCTGCGCGCGGGCGTCTCCGTGAACTACTCGATGTACCGTCTGCCCGACGAGCTCGCGCAGTATAACGCCGACTATCCTGCCGTGCGGACGCGTATCACCGTGCTGCCGAGCCAGCGCATCTACTCCATGCTGCTCGCAAACAAGATCGACGTCGGCATCCTGCGCGGCGAATACGCTGAATGGCGCGGCGAGAAAGTGCTGCTCGGGCGCGAGCACATCTGTGCCATCACGAACCGGCGCGACGCGGGCGTCGACCTCTCCGGCCTGCCGCAGATCACGCGGCCGGCCGATGACGATATGGAGCGCATGCTCTCGCAGTGGATGCGCGAGCAGCACATCTCGGCCTCGCGCAACCGCATCCAGGTCAATACGACAGCGACATGCGTCGCGATGGTCGAGCGCGGCCTCGGCTGGGGCATCGTGCCGGAGATGTGTCTTCAGAACTTCGACGGCATCGCGCGGCCGCTCTACTTTGATAACGGCGAACCGCTGACGCGCGCGACGTGGCTCATGTACCAGAAACAGGCGCTCGAACTGCCGCAGGTGCGCGTCTTCCTCGACATCGTGCGAAAATCGAACGCCGCGCGCAACAGCGCCGCCCACAAAGATCTCGTTCATCACGAACAAAAAGAACATCTGGAAAGGAAGGACGCCTGATGGCTGGCATCTCTGAAATCTACCCAAGCGACCGCCGTTCGCTCGCCGAGGTCGACACACTGCTCGCGGCCGAAGGCATCCGCCGCGACCCGCACCTCGACTACATCTGCGCGCTGCGCGATGACGACGGCACGATCATCGCGACCGGCAGCGCCTACAAGAGCACGCTGCGCTGCTTCGCCGTCAGCGGTGAGCACCAGGGCGAAGGGCTGCTCGGCACCGTGCTCTCCCACCTCATGGAACATGAGCTCATGCGCGGCTACGCAAGCGTCAGCCTCTACACGAAGCCGAAATCCGCAAAATTCTTCGGCGACCTCGGCTTTTATGAAATCGCAAGGGTTGACGGACTCGTCTTCATGGAGAATGAACGCGAAGGATTCTCGAACTGTCTCGCGCGGTTCGAGCAGGAAACGGCAACGTTTTGTACTGAAAAAAACATCGCACGGCCAGCAGTCAGCCAGACGGCCGCCATCGTCATGAATGCGAATCCCTTCACGCTCGGCCATCGTGCACTCGTCGAGCGTGCCGCGCATGAAAACGCACTCATCCATCTCTTCCTCGTCAGCGAGGACGCGAGCTTCTTCCCCTACCGCGTGCGAAAAGAGCTCGTACAGGCTGGTATCGCTGACTTCAAAAACGTCGTGCTCCATGCCAGCGGTCCCTACATCATCAGCAGTGCGACATTCCCGAGCTACTTCCTCAAAGACGCCGCCACCGTCAGCCGCACCCACGCCGCTCTCGACATCGCCGTTTTCGAGCGCATCGCCAAAGCCCTCTGCATCGGCAGCCGCTACATCGGCGAAGAACCGTTCAGCGAGACGACGGCCATCTATAACGACGTCATGCAGGAAGCCTTGCCGAAAAGCGGGATTGCATGTATCGTCGTGCCAAGATATGAAGTCAGAGGTCAAGCCGTCAGTGCATCAGACGTGCGTGAACGGCTGAAGGAAGAAGATTTCGCAAGCATCCAGGAACTCGTGCCCGAAGGGACGCTGAAATTCCTCGAAAGCGAAGAAGCGCGGCCGATCATCAAGCAGTTAAAAGCTACCGAAGACGTACGTCATTACTGAAACGCCAGCCTCCCTCTTTGAGGGAGGGGGACCGCGAAGCGGTGGAAGGAGTAGTAAGATACGATAGCCGAACAAATTTTCACGTTGTTTCTAAAGACCTTTAGCTTTATACGACTATCCTGCTCGGCTCCAGCACCCTACTACTCCCCCTGCCCTTCGGGCCCTCCCCCCCTCATGGAAGGGGGCTGGCATATAAGAACGTATCTGCAAGAAAAAGGTGATTTTCATGTTAAAAGGAATTTCCGTCGAGCTCCCCGCTATGCTCGATGCCCGCGAGGCGCGGGCGCGGCGGCAGGCGGCGCTGCATGCGTCGCACCCGGATGCCGTGCTCGTCTCGTTCTGCCTCAACATCCCGGGCCCCGTCAAGACGAACGACTTGCTGCGGCGGCTGTTTGACGAGGGCATCGCGGAGATCGTCAAGCAGCTCACGATTTCAGGCGCAGACTGCCTTTCTCACGAAGAAGTCCATGCCCCGACCGGCGACGAGGCCCTGCTGGCCGTCACGGGCGCCAAAGCCGCCGCCATCAAGGACGAGATGACGTCGCTTGAGGAGTCGCATCCGCTCGGCCGCCTCTTCGACATCGACGTGCTCGCGCCCGACGGCACGAAGCTTTCGCGTCCCACGCCGCGCCGCTGTCTGCTCTGCGGTCGGCAGGCGCAGGACTGCGCACGAAGCCGCCGTCATTCCGTCAAGGAACTGACGGAACACATTCAGACGATGCTTTTGGAATACTACCACGCGGAATGATGCCTTTTCTTTTATTTTCCATTCCCAAGAGGAATGATACCATGCGAAAAATCAGACTTTTACAAGCCTTAAAATCTATGATAAAAAATACGTAACAGGAAAAAAGAAAAGGAAGTGTCAAACATGTCCAAATCCTCTACCAAGGGAAAGTGCATCAGCGCGATCATCACGGTCGCCGTCGCTTTCTCTGGCTACGTCCTCCCCGTCCCTGACGGGCTGACGGTCAATGCATGGTACCTGTTCACGATCTTCGTCGGTACCGTCGTCGGATTCATCCTCCAGCCGGTCGAGCTCGGCACGATCGCCCTCATCGCGCTCGTCCTCTGCGCCCTGACCGGTGCCATGACGTTCAAGCAAGTCCTGACGGCCTTCTCAGGCAACACGGTCTGGCTCATCGTCTCCGCTTTCATCCTGGCACGCGCGTTCATCATCACGGGCCTCGGCCGCCGCATCGCCTACCTCGCCATGCGCGCCTTCGGCGACAGCAGCCTGAAGCTCGTCTACTCCATCGCGCTTTCCGACATCATCATCGGCCCGGCCATCCCGTCGAACTCGGCCCGCGCCGGCGGCCTGATCTTCCCGATCGTCCAGAGCCTTGCAAAGGCATTCGGCTCCGAGCCGGACACGACGCCGCGCAAGCTCGGTTCGTACCTCGTGATGAGCATCTTCCACATCGACCTCGTCATTTCGGCCATGTTCCTGACGGCTATGGTCGGCAACCCGATTGCCGTCGAGATGGCACAGAAGGTCTTCGGCATCGAAATCACATGGATTGACTGGTTCGTGGCAGCTTCCGTCCCCGGCATCTGCCTGCTGCTCCTCATCCCATACCTCCTGTTCAAGTTTTATCCCCCAGAAATCAAGCACACGCCAGAAGCGCAGGTGCTCGCCGACAAGGCACTCCAGGAAATGGGCCCGATGTCGCGCAGTGAGAAAGTCCTGTTCGGCGTCTTCATCATGCTCCTCGCCCTCTGGGCCACGGCAAGCTTCACGCACCTCAATGCAACGCTCATCGCATTCATCGGCCTCTGCATCCTGCTCTGCACCCGCGTGCTGAAATGGTCGGATGTCACGGGTGAGAAGAAAGCCTGGGACACGCTGATCTGGGTTGGCGGCGTCATCATCATGAGTGACTACCTCAACCGCCTCGGCTTCATCCCTTGGTTCGCGCACATCCTTGAAAATCAGATGGTCGGCGTCGGCATGATTACGGCAGTCGTCCTCTCGTTCGTCATCTACCTCTACAGTCACTACTTCTTCGCAAGCATGAGCGCGCATGTCACGAGCATGTACGCCGCGCTCATCACGCTCGGCGCTGCCGCTGGCGCACCGGCGTTCATCTCCTCGTTCGTCGTCGCGATGGCATCGAACATCTGCGGCTGCCTCACGCATTTCGGCACCGGCCCGGCACCTGTCTACTTTGGTTCCGGCTATGTCAACCAGAAGACCTGGTGGACGATCGGCTTCTGCATCTCGCTCCTGCACATCGTCATCTGGCTCGGCGTCGGCGGTGTCTGGTGGCACTTCCTCGGATACTGGTAAAAAAATAAATATGATGTGATACGGCTGCGAAGAAAAGTTCGTGGTCGCAGACGCAAAGGACCCTCCAACGGAATCCACGCTCCTGCTTAACGGATTCCTTATGGAGGGTCCTTTGCGTCCGAAGATATTTTTAAGGCACAGCCGTCGCACAAAGGGCGGAAGAGCTGGCTCTCTCTCAGAGGGAGCTGTCAGCGAAGCTGACTGAAGGAGTCTCACAAGCTAGACGTTTTCAATTCTGAATCTTGACTTACGCGGGATACGCAGTTTCTTTTTAGCGCCCCATCGCCTCAGCTACTTCTCCCATCTCGTCGACAATCTTCACATGGAACGGACACCGTGGCTCGCAGTCCCCGCACTTGATGCAGTCCGACGCATGGCGGCTCAGCGATGCGTAGTGCTCTTTCGCCAGTCCGTCCCCGTTCTTTGCGAGGTCATAATATTTGAACACATCACCGATATTGATGCTGACGGGACATGGCAGGCAGTGGTTGCAATAGATGCAGCTGCCAGCCGTGACGGCGGCCGCGCTGCCGAGGATGTGCTCGTAACGGCGTTCTTCCTCCGTCGCATGGATATAGCCGAAGCTCGCCTGCAATTCGTCCATGCTCTTGACGCCCGCGACGCATGAGACGACGGCAGGCCAGTCGAGGCAGTATTGGACGCACTGCGCCGTCGTCATGGCCTTGCCGAACGGGCTGTCGCCTGCCGAGAGCAGTTTGCCGCCATTGTAGCATTTCATGACCGTGATGGCCGCGCCGAGCTTCTGCGCTTTGGCATAGAGCGCCGCCCGTTCTTCCGTCACGCGCAGGCCGTCCGGCGTGCTCTCGAAATCATAGGCCGGATTCAGGCTGAACATGAAGACGTCGATGAGCCCCGTGTCGAGAAAGCGGTTGCAGATATTGACCGAATGCGACGAGAAGCCGATATAGCGGATCGTGCCCGCCTCTTTGAGCCTGACGGCGTAGTCGAGCAGGCCGTTGTTCAGCGCGTTATCGTAGTCGTCGTCCTGGTCGATATAGTGCAACATCCCGATGTCGCTGTCGCCGCTGCCATAGATCCTGAGCTGTTCCTCGAACGCCGACTTCGTCTTTGCGAGGTCTCGCGTGCGGTCGGTGACACCCGCAAGATTTGCATACGCGCCGATATGGAACTGGGCAATCGTGTCTTTGCGATGCGGCTTGAGCCCGCGCGCGATGGCCTCGGCCGGGCCCATCGTCGGCATGATGAAATCGACGAGATTCATGCCGCTTGCAAGCGCCGTATCG
>OMZR01000144.1:4265-10242 GCA_900315575.1 uncultured Veillonellaceae bacterium | reverse complement strand
GGACGTCACAGCCGCCGCGCCGACGCGCACGGGCGGGATGTCGAGCGTGCCGCTCGTGATGAAGTTCATGTAGTTCTTCAGCAGCACCGTGCCCGAGCCGCAGCCGACGACGAAGAGAATCAGGAAGAACCACGTCCGCGTGCGGCGTGAGAAGAACGTGAACCGCTGGCGGAAGAACCAGCCCCAGCCAACGAGCAGCAGTACGGCAAAGACGCCGAGCGACAACAGGCTCCGCCAGCCGAAATACATCTCGAGAAATTCCCCTGCCTCGCGCGGATTCGTCTGCAAAATGGCCGTGATGATGCCCGCGCCGACAAGTGTCTGATACGTCGTGATGGCAAAGACCTCGAGTCCCGCGAGCGCGGCCGAGAGCACGAACGAGACGCCGAAAACCGCCTGCCGCACGCGCCGCCACGGGATGCACGCCACGAGCAGGCAGTAGAGCGCCACGCCCGCAAGCAGGAACATGCCGTCGAGGAAGAGCACAGGGAGCTCGGTATCCTGGTACATCGTGAGGTTCTGCCAGACGATGGTGAAATAGTTGAGGACGAAGAGCAGGACGATCCAGCCGATGTGGGTTTCGACGAGACGCTCCGTTGCGGCAAGAACCATCAAAAGTTTGTTTTTCAAGTGAAGAAGCCCCTTAGTAAAAGGCCCCTTCTCAGAGGGGGCTGGCGCCGACAGGCGACTGGGGGAGTAGTTGGAAGCACAAGCCATACACAAAAATCAATGTCGCTAAAACACCTCGTTGTCTGCATTTCAACGCGATGCCTTAGCGACATTAACCGTCCTGTTTGGCTCCAGTATCCTACTACTCCCCCCGCCGCTCACGCGGTCCGTCCCCCCTCAAAGAGGGGGGCTGCAGGAAATGTTAGTTCTGGCAACAAATGAAGTTACTCTTTCTCGAACATATCTTTTCCGACGCCGCAGATGGGGCAGACCCAGTCATCTGGCAGGTCTTCGAAGGCCGTGCCCGGGGCGATGCCGTGGTCGGGATCGCCGACGGCGGGGTCGTACTCATAGCCGCAGGGGCCGCAAACGTATTTATCCATCGTGATTACCTCCCTATCTCTATCGCGCTGCCAGCTTCAAGCGAGCAGTGCTTTGACCAGCTCCGGCACCTTGGCGAAATCTTCCTCGCCGGGGTTCCAGAGCGACTTGACATTTTCATCGACGACGTCGAAGCCTGCTTCTTTGAGCTCTTTCTGCAGGACGGCAACGCCCTCGCCGCTCCAGCCATAGCAACCGAAGGCGGCGGCCTTCTTGTTCTTGAACTTCAGCGACTTCGCAAACGACATCCACGCCGTGACGCTCGCGAGGATGTCGTTGATGGCCGTCGGCGAGCCGACCGCGATGGCCTTCGATTTGAAGACCTCCGTCATGACTTCGTTCTTGTCGCTCTTCGCGATATGGAAGACCTTGACGACCGTCGACGGGCTCTGCTTCTTGATTTCCGCCTCAATGGCATGTGCGATGGCCTTCGTACCATTCCACATCGTATCGTAGACGACCGTGACCTGGTCTTCCTGATATGCTTTCGCCCACTCGGCGTACTTCTCGATGATCTTGAACGGCTTTTCGCGCCAGATGGCGCCATGCGACGGCGCAATCATCTCGATGGGCAGGTTGAGCTTTGCAATCTCGTCGAGCTTGCGCGGGATCAGCGCCGCGAACGGATTCAGGATGTTGACGAAATACTTCAGCGCCTCATGCCAGAGCACGTCCTGCTCGGCGAGGTCGGCGAAGAGCTCGCTCGTCGCGTAGTGCTGGCCGAACGCATCCATCGAGAATAGGATATTGTCGCCCGTCATGAACTCCGCCATGGAATCCGGCCAATGGAGCATCCGCATCTCGACGAACTGGAGCTTCTTGCCATTGCCGATGTCGAGCTCGTCGCCCGTCTTCACGACATGGAAGTTCCAGCCCTGCTTGCCGTACTGGCCTTCGAGGCTCTTGACGGCCATGGCCGTGCAGTAGATCGGCGTGCCCGGAATCTCGGCGAGCAACGCCGGCAGTGCGCCCGAATGGTCAGCCTCGCCATGATTCACGATGATGGCATCGATTTTCTTGAGGTCGATCTCGCTCTTGAGGTTCTGGATGAAGTCGTAGTGATGCGGCGTCCAGACCGTATCGACGAGGATCGTCTTTTCCTCTTCGATGAGATAGGCGTTCTGGCTCGACCCATGGAAGATGGAATAATCGTCGCCGTGGAACGTCTCGAGTTCCCAGTCGAGATAGCCGACCCAGCTCACATTGCCCTTGACGTGTTTTCTCATAGTCTCATTCCCTTCGTTATCACTTGCCTTTACTTTGCTTGATTCGACACAAAGGTGCAGAATCCTCTTTGCTCTGCTATAATAGACAAAGAAAATTTGCAAATCACCCAATGGAGGGAACGATATGACACAGGAAACCTTTCACAAGCTCACGCATCTCGTGCTCGACTCGCCGATGAAGCCGCCCGCGAACCTCTTCGCCAAGGGCATCGACGACTGGCATGCGCGCGCCCGCCTCGCGCATTTCCTCGCCATGCCGCAGCTCGGCAAAATCGACGAGGCCATCGAGCTCTTCCGCACCGTCGCGCCCGAGGACGTCGATGAAGAAAATGCCGAGGACGTCGAGGAAAAAGTCTTCGCGCTGCAGAAGCTCGCCGATCTCGAACGCAAGATTGACGGCAAGGGCGAGGACGCACTGCGTCATATCGACGAGGCCATCGAGCTCGCCGAGAGCACGGATTTCCTCTACAAATACATCCTGCGCGGCGAGCTCTGGGGCGACCGTTGGAACATCATGCACCAGCTCGACATGGGCAAGGAAGCCGAAGAAGAAGTTGACGAGCGCATCGAGGCGTACAAGGACATTCCCGTCCAGCATGTCAGCTATCTCTATTACGGCTACCGCTTCAAGGCCATGCGCGCGGCCGAGCGCGGCGTGACGCTCGTCGCGAAAGACTACATGCACATGGCGCTCCACTCGATGGAGATTCCGCCCGAGTACGAAGCCGGCCTTGAAAAAGCCTTTTCCGCCACGCACGACAACGCTTCGTGGATTCTCAACGAAGTCGACCGCGCGACGCCGAACCCCGACACCGTGCACTGGGACATCTGAGCGTTGAACAGGAAGAGTGACAGGATTACAAAAAAATCCTTGCCTTTTCCTGCCGAAATGTGCTATAGTAATTGCAATATCGACAAGCGATGAGAGGAAAAGTACATCGTGGAGCCCCGAAGAGAGGATGCGGCTGGTGCGAGCATCCGGGGCGAAACGCTGGAAAGCTAGCCTTGAGCTGCGAGGAGGCAAATGCCTCGCCGTCCGGCCGCGTTAAGGTCTTCGAGTGGAGCGCCCTCAGCGCTCTGACAAAGGTGGTACCACGGGAAAACAAGCCTCGTCCTTTTTTAGGACGAGGCTTTTCGTTTGCAAAAATATGGGAGGCATTTACCATGCGAGAACTATTGGAACTTCTGGAACACGATGCGCGCCGTCCGGTCAGCGAGATTGCGCCGATGCTCGGCAAGAGCGAATACGAGGTCGAGCAGGACATCCGGCGCCTCGAGAAAGACAAAGTCATTCTGTCCTACAACACACTGATCAACTGGGAGAAATTTGGCGACAACACCGTCACGGCCATCATCGAGGTCAACCTCATGCCGCAGCGCGAGGTCGGTTTCGACGCCATCGCCGAGCGCATCTATCGCTTCGACGAAGTGCGCACGGTCTACCTCATGAGCGGCAGCTTCGATCTTCTCGTCATCATCGAGGGCAAGTCGCTGCAGGACGTCGCGAACTTCGTCGCGACGCGCCTTTCGACGATTGATGGCGTCACGCAGACGCGCAGCCATTTCATGCTCAAAGCCTACAAGAAAGATGGCATCGTCATCAATGACGAGGAACGTGACCGCAGACTGGTGGTGACGCCGTAATGAAGACCGACATCGATTTTACGAAACGCCTCTCCCCTGCCGTCCAATCCATCGCGCCGTCCGGCATCCGCAAGTTTTTCGACATCGCCGCGAAGATGGAAGATGTCATCTCGCTCGGCGTCGGTGAGCCGGATTTCGTCACGCCGTGGCCCATCCGCGAAAGTTGCGTCTATGGCCTCGAGCAGGGCTACACGTCGTACACGGCGAACCGTGGCCTGCCCGAGCTCCGCGAGGAAATCTGCAAGCACTACGCCGAATGCTATGACACGCACTACGATGCCGCGACCGACGTTCTTGTGACCGTCGGCGTCAGCGAAGCGCTCGACCTCGCTATGCGCGCTCTGCTCGCGCCCGGCGACGAAGTGCTGATTCCCGAGCCGTGCTACGTCTCCTATCAGGCATGCACGATTCTCGCAGGCGGCGTGCCTGTCGCCGTGCCGGCAAAAATCGAAAACGAGTTCCGCATCACGCCCGAAGAACTCGAAGAACACGTCACGGAAAAGACAAAGGTGCTGCTGATCGGCTACCCAAACAACCCGACGGGCGCCATCATGACGCGCAAAGACCTGCTGGCCGTCGCCGAATTTGCCAAGAAACATGACCTCATCGTCATCTCGGATGAAATCTATGGTGACCTGACGTATGGCGGCGAGCCGCATGTCGCGTTCTCGTCGCTGCCCGGCATGCAGGAGCGCACGCTGCTGCTCAACGGCTTTTCGAAAGCCTATGCCATGACGGGCTGGCGCATCGGCTACGCGCTCGGTGCTCCGGCCATCATCGCGGCCATGACGAAGATTCACCAGTACACGATGCTCTGTGCTCCCATCACAGCGCAGATGGCCGCCATCGAGGCGCTGCGCCACGGCGAAAAATACATGAAGAAGATGGTCGCCGAGTACGACCGCCGCCGCCGCCTGATCTACGAAGGCTTCACGAAGATGGGCCTCAAATGCTTCGAACCGAAGGGCGCGTTCTACATCTTCCCTGACATCACGAGCACAGGCTACACGGATGAAGAATTTGCCGAGACGCTGCTCGAATCCGAGCACGTCGCTCTCGTGCCGGGCAGCGCGTTCGGTGAATGCGGCAAGGGCCATGTCCGCTGCTCTTATGCAACGTCCATTGACAAGATTGCCGAAGCGCTCACGCGCATCGAACACTTCATCAAGAACCATCGGAAATAACGAGATATGAAAAAGGCGCCAGACGGAAGTGATTCCCTCTGACGCTTTTGCTTTCTCACTCGCGTTTTGGATGACGCGGATGTGCGCTGACCGTCTCGATTGCTTTGGCAATCTGCTGGATGACCTCGACCTCGTATTCGAGCGACATCGCTTGCACACGCGTAAAAATCTCGCCTTTTTCTGTCGATGAATAGTGCGCCGGCAGATGGTTCAGCGCGAGAATCGCAATATCACGCCGGCACTGCTCGCATCGGCAGCAGTCCGGATACTGGTCGAGCACCTGATCCATCTTTGCGAGGACGACATCTTCCATAAAATTTTTGAGTTCCATCCGATCACCCCATCAATCCATTGTGTCCGCAATAAATGCATGGACGTCCATATTCCTTGTATCAATTATAATATAGTTAGAAGCAAAAAGCAAGTTAGACAAACGTTTTTTCTTGTGGTATAATATTTTCTGTTGTGAAAAGCGCTCGTAGTCCAGTGGATAGGACGTTGGCCTCCGGAGCCGAAAGCGGCAGTTCGACTCTGCCCGAGCGCACCATAGAAAAAGCGAGGATGCAGCCATCGGCTGCATCCTCTTTTTTATGCCGTTATTTCGTTTTCTCGACCTGCTCGTCGACCTGCTTCATCTGTTTCTTGCTGGCCCGGAGCATTTCCTTGAGGCTCTTATAGCGCGGCAGATCCTCGTCTTTGACATCGTTCCATTTCTGCGCCTGCGTCAGGCAGTACCAGGCGCCCGCAACGCCAATGACGGTCAGCACAATGCCGATGACATACGACTGCACCGTGATGAGATAGATGCCGCCAAGTCCGACGAGACCGAAGAAGATCGTGTTCCACGCCTGGACCATCATATTGAAATATTTC
>OMZR01000144.1:0-4230 GCA_900315575.1 uncultured Veillonellaceae bacterium | reverse complement strand
TTGAGTATATCATGTTTGAACGCATTTGTCGCGAAATTTCTTCAAAGGCAGCCTCCCTCTAGAGGGAGCCTACTCAATGAGCAGCTTTCAGCAACAGATGTCAGTGCACTGGAAACAGAAGCTTCTTTTTCTGTTTTCTTTCCATATTTCTCGATTTCGTATAAAAAATACGTGACGGCGATGAGATCGGCAGAGCCGCCGGGGCTGAGCCAGCGCTGCGTGAAGTCGGTGTCGAGGGCGATGAGGGCCTGGCGGCCTTCGGGGGTCTTCATGCCGCCGAGGGATTGGACGCGCCTGGCGGCCGCCTGGGCGTAATGCAATGCTTCCATATCATGGCGGCCGAGGATGTTCGTGTCCGTTGTGCCCGCGATGAGTGCGAGCAGCGTGTCGACGAGGGCGTCGTTGACGCTCGCGCCGTCTTCGCGGCGCGCCCGATAGACGGGCAGCGCGAGGTTTCGGACGGAGGGAAAGCCCTGCTCTGCCTCGCCGCGCACTCCGGTGACGCCGTACTTCACGTACACGGCTTCGCCTTTCGTGCGCTCACCCGCGGGCTTCTGTCGCGCCTCTTCGCAGGCGGCGGCCGTGAGACCATGCGTGAGCTCCGAGACGAGCTGGCAGAGGTGTTCTGCCGTGATGCTCTCCCCGCGTGCACCCGCCCAGCCTGCGGTGCCGGACAGCAGCCCGAGGCTGAAAATCATGCCCTTGTGCGTGTTGACGCCATGCGTGGCCGCGAACATCTGGCGCTCGGCGATGATGCCGGCGGCCTGAAGGTGCGGCAGCAGCGCGGAGACAGGCTCCTTTGCATGGGCGCGGCCGAGCTCGGCGAACGTGTCGAAGCTCGTGCGGAGCGCCGTCGCGGAGGCGAGGAACGTGAAGAAGTCCATGTCATCATGCGCGCCGTTCGTCATGCGGTCGACGAGGCCGGGTTTCGGCGTGGCCGAGACCTCGGAGAGCATGGCGAGATGGGCGAGTGCCCCGATCTTTTTCGGAGTCAATGCATGTGACATGGACTTCTCCTATTCTCAAGATTCGATTTTTAGAGCTTCAGCGGCTTGATCTTGCGGATGACGTCGAGGATCGTGCCATCGCGAGCTTCGAGGACGGCGATGACTTTGTCTTCCCACTCGAGGTCGTCCGGCGTACCGACGAGGCTGTAGGCTTTTTCCTGCAGCGCTTCGATCGTCGTGTGCTCGATGCCGGCCTTGTCGAGGCATTCGATGAGGTCTTTGCGGCGCGGGTTGACGGCGATGCCGTAGTCCGTGACGAGGACGTCGACGCAGTCGCCCGGCGTCGTGACGGTCACGACGTGCTTGCAGACCGTCGCCATGCGGCCGCGGACAAGCGGCGTGACGATGATGCAGCACTTGCTGCCTTCCGCCGTGTCCGGATGGCCGCCCGGAGCGCCGCGCAGGACGCCGTCGGAGCCCGTCAGGACATTGACGTTGAAGTCCGTATCGATTTCGAGCGCTGCGAGCACGACGAAGTCGAGCTTGTTGACATAGGCGCCCTTGTTCGCCGCGCTGGCGTACTCGCTCGTGGAGATTTCGAGGTGCTTGTCCGGATGTGCTTCGAGGTGCGCGATGGCCTTCATGTCGAAGTCCTGCGTGTCGAGCAGCTTGCCGACGAGCCCTTTGTCCATGAGGTCGCAGATGTTGCCGCCCATGCCGCCGAGCGCAAAGCTCATCTTGATGTTTTTCTCGACCATGTACTGCTCGAGGAAGCGGTTGACAGCGAGCGACGGGCCGCCGACACCGGTCTGGAACGAGAAGCCGTCTTTGAAGTACGGCGTCGAGGCGATGACTTTCGCGCAGTTCTCGGCCATCATGAGGTTGCGCGGATCCTGCGTGATGCGCGCTTCCTTCGTGCCGATCTTCGTCGGGTCGCCGATCTGGTCGACGACGACGACCGCATCGACATCGATGGAGCTGATGGGCGATGGCATGTTCGGGAACGGGACGAGCGTGTCCGTCACGACGACGACATGGTCGGCATAGTGCGAGTCGGCAACGGCGTAGCCCATCGCGCCGCAGTTGTGCTTGCCGCCCGTGCCTTTCGCGTTGCCGTAGTCATCGGACGTCGAAGCCGCGATGAACGAGATGTCGATGTGGAGCTCGCCCGTCTCGATGGCACGCGGACGGCCGCCGTGGCTGCGGATGATGGCCGGGGTCTTCAGCTTGCCAGCCGAAATGACCTCGCCGATGCGGCCGCGCACGCCCGACGACTGGATGCCGATGATCTTGCCCTGCTCGATGTAGTCGGCGAGGCGGTCCTGTGCGCTGCCGAGCGACGTCGTAGCGACCGTGAGGTCTTTGAGGCCCATGTCCTCGATGAGGACTTTCATGACCATGCTCGTGACATAGTCGCCGTTGCGGAACGCATGATGGAACGACACCGTCATGCCATCGTGCGCACCGCACTTCTCGCAGGCTTCGCGGATGGACGCGACAACCTTGCTCTCCTGCGGTTTCTCGTGGCGGATGGTGCGCGGGCCGGCCTTCTTGAACGGCTTTCCATCCATATAATATTTGCCCTGATAGACTTCTTTGCCATCTTTCAGGAGCTCGTCCGGGATTTCTCTTCCCACTGCATTCTTCATGATCTCGCTCCTCCTATCAAAGATCGCCGTGGTAGACGCCGCATGCCTTCGCGAGCGCGATGACGCGGCTCGCATCCTTGATGAAGGCGATATCGACCATCTTGCCGTTCACGGTGTAAACGCCGACGCCGAGTTTCGACTGCTCTTCGTACGTGCGGACGTACGTCTCGGCCGTCGCGATTTCCTTTTCCGTCGGCGCAAATGCCTTGTGGACATAGGCGATCTGGCGCGGATTGATGAGGCTCTTGCCGTCGAAGCCCATTTCGTGGTTCAGGCGGACTTCGGCCTCGAAGCCCTCTTCATCGTCGAGGTTCGTGAAGACCGTGTCAAAGCACTGGACACCGGCTGCGCGTGCCGCGAGCACGATGAGGCTGCGCGCCGTGTTGAGCTCGATGCCGCTCTTGACGTATTTCGTGTGCATGCTGCGATGGAAATCGCCGCCCGACAGCGCAACGCCGAACAGGCGGTCAGACGCCGAGCAGATTTCATAGGCATTGAGCACGCCTTTCGGGCTTTCGAGGGCCGCCATGATCAACGTGCGGCCTTCCTCGACGCCGAATTCTTTCTCCGCTGCGAGGATGTGCTCCTCGACGATCTTTACATCCTTCGCGCTCTCGCATTTCGCGATGCGGATGCCATCGGCACCGCCGGCGACGCAGACGCGGATGTCTTCCTGCCAGTGCGGCGTGTCGAGACCGTTGATGCGGACGATGACTTCCGTATCGCCGTAGTCGATGGTCTTGAGTGCATGATAGAGCGAGAAACGCGCGGCATCTTTCTGATTTTCCGCGACGGCATCCTCGAGGTCGAGCATGATGCTGTCAACGCCATAGATGTAGGCATCTTTGATGAGGCCCGGCTTCTGCGCATTCATGAACATCATCGTGCGGCGCAGGCGGAAGCGTTCTGGTTTTGGACGTGGAATCATTTGATGACACCTCCCCACGGGATATTCTTGTCCGAAGCATCGTTGCTGCGGAAGACGGCGCATTCGACGCGCGCCTTCAGCGTGCAGTCGAGCGCTCCCTTGTCGACGACCTTGACACGGGCGTCCTTCACGCCGAGTCCTTCGAGGACGGCGAGGACCGTCTTCTTGATCTGGCGGGCCCGGCATGACCGTGACCTGTGCATCGCTGGATTCCAGCGTGCCGGCCATTGCAGCCTTCTGGATTTCCATTCTGTATCGCTCCTTTTTCCCTGTGCGAAATCCTATTTCGAATTTCTTTAGGAGGTTTTCTCTTGACAGTTCTATTAAACAAAAAATCTGACGTCCTGTAAAGTTCTTCTTTTTCCTCTCTTTCCATTCCATTTTGGAATGGAGTAAAATAAAAGAAAGCCTGTTTACAAAGGACGCGTTCTCCGATACCATGACAGGCAGGAATGCAAAATCATCTCTTTCTATGAAGATGACGCAGAATGAAGGAGGATTTCCATGGACGAACAGGATTTCACGCTGCTCCAGGTGCTCGGCCGCACGCGCAACATCACGCACGCTGCCGACGAGCTCTACATCACGCAGTCGTCCGTCTCGAAACGCATCCGCCAGATGGAAAGGGAACTCGGCCTCACGCTGCTCTTGCGCTCGCGGCAGGGCATCCAGTTCACGCCCGCCGGCGAGATCGTGCTGAACCATA
>OMZR01000142.1 GCA_900315575.1 uncultured Veillonellaceae bacterium | reverse complement strand
ATCTTCTGCCAGTAGATGACCTGCGCGTTGCAGATGCGGCGCGGGTGGTAGCAGTCGTAGCAGTGATCCTGCTTGTGCGCGCAGGGCGTCTTGTAGCCGTGGCGCGCGGCGTTCTGCGGCGCGGCGACGTTGCGGGCGCGAAAGACCGCTTCTTCGAGCGTCGGGGCGATCTTGTTCGAGCCGATGACGAAATAGACTTTCTTGTGGCCGTAGAGCGAGCCCGCGACGCGGTTGCCCGTGCCGTCGATGTTCACCATCTCGCCCGTCGCGGCGAGGCCGTTGACGGACGTCAGGAAGACATCGGTCAGCAGGCACTGCCGAGCTGTCGAGTAAAAGTCTTCACCTTCGCGCGGATGCTCGGGGTCGCGCACATCGTTGTGGCTCTTGAGCAGATCATAGATGCCAAGCGACAAAAGCGTCATCGAGTCGCCGAAGCCCACGGTCTGCCCGTCGATGGCAGCGTCGAGATAGGCGGCAGCCTCCTTGGCCGCCTTGAAGCAGGACACGTCGTATTCGCGCTTCTTGAGCGCGGCCGCGATGTTTGAAAAATCCATAGGGCACCTCCGAATCTTCGTTGTAATTTTATTTTAGTGGCTTGCGTGCGGAAATACAATAAGTTGAAAAAGGCAGCTTGCTGACGGTTTTCATCTTTGCATGCGATACTGTGGAAACCAGAAATCCAGATCGACTTCCATCTCTTCTCGGGACGCGAGCAGAAGATGCTCTTCACAAAGATCCATCGCTCAGGGCGAAGCGGAGCAGCTGGCGTGCCCGCTCGGCATCTGCTGAAGCCACAGCGATATGATAGACATCCAGCAGCTTGTGTTCCTTGCGCCCGACCAGGCGGACATCGATCTTGGCGCCGCAGCACACCATGGGTGATTCGGGGCTCGTCCACGTCCGCGCCTGGATGCCTGCCGCTGCCAGCTTGTTCTTTGCCGCGCGAAACGCCGCCTTGTCCTTCGTTTCAAAAACCTTTTTCTCTTTCCAGAACGCAAACATGAAATAACCTCCCCACATGTTTTTCTACCAATGAGTTTACAAGAAAAACATGATAGGATGGCTTGAATTTCACGAGAAAGGAAGTCTTTGTTTGTCCATAAAAGCAATTTCTCCATGAACATAAGGAAATTGGTAACTTTTCGAAAGTAGAAAATCTATTTGCCGCCATTTTGCCGCCGAAATGTTTTTTGCCGCCAAAATCAGAAGCAAAAAAAGAGCTCCCAGCCGTCATGGCCGAGAGCTCTTTGCATGTCTATGCAGTTACGCTTCTATCGTATGCTCCATCGTGCTCAGCAGCACTTGCCTGCCGAAATACGCCAAGGATTTCAACGTGTACGGTAGGACGATCTTGTCACGGAACTTGCACCAGCCGGATTCCTCGCTTGATGCTTCTATCAGCCCTTCCGATACCTTGTCCACCCACGCGCACACGATGGGCATGACCGTCTCAACGAGCTTCTTCGTGAGTTCCTGTTTTGCCGTCTCATCAAGGTTGACGGTGGAAATATCTTGTTCCAAGGCGTCAAGGACGCCGTTCAGGTTCGACATAGTACGCATCCTTCTTTCTGGAAAAGGTCAGGTAACAATAATAGAGCGCCATGCCGTGGCGGCTTGTGACCGTGCGGCGAAGGCGCTCTTGGTATTCGACGGTGACTTCCTCACCCTTTCGGCGGTAGACGTGCAGGAGCTCGGCGCCAGACGTGACCGCCGAGTGCCAGTCTCGCTCGTGCGTGAGGAAGTCTTCGAAGTCGTAAATCTCCTTGAGCGGAACGAGGCCGGGATAGCCGCCGTCGCATCGCCGTTCGTTGGAGCGTTCTTGTTTCTTCTGCCGGCTTGCCAAATGGCATCGCCCTTTCGTTCGAACTGCTGAGGAAAATTCAACAGTTGACCTTGTCAACCGATGAAAGGTCAGTGCAATGCTTCTTAACACACGCGTGCGTTGGGTCCTTCGTTTCTTAACGCACATGTGCGTTTCGTGTGTTAATCGTGCGATTTTCGCACGATTCAGGCGTCAAATCATCTGCTCATAGTCCGTCACACCGCGGGCAATCGCCCGCGCAAACTCGTCCTGCTTACCTGCGAGGAGTTCGGCATCGTCATCGTTATCGATGAACGCCATCTCGACGAGCACGGCGGGCATATCAGTATACTTGAGCACGAGCAGTTGCGGCATGTACTTTACGCCACGGTCCGTCGTGCCGATACTGTCGACGATCTGCGACTGGATGCACTGCGCAAGCTGCTCACCCGTGCCGCTGCCGTAGCACTCAACCTCCGTACCCTGTGCCGTCGTATTCGCCGCGTTGCAATGGATGGACACAAAGATGTCAGCGCCCCAGTCGTTCGCGGTCTCCGTGACCGTCGGCCCCTGCCGATTTGCATACTCGCTACGCCCCGCCGGTGTCGGTGCGAGATTGTCACTCTGCATGATCTGACACTCGCATCCTGCGGCTTCGAGATAGTCGACGACGAGCGCGCCGACCTCTGCCGCTACGTCGCACTCGCGCAGGCCCGTATTCGGATTGACCGCGCCAGAGTCGTATTTCTGGTCATGCCCGGGATTGATAAATACCTTCATTTCACATCATCCTTTCTCTGGTGCGGAAAGGGATTCATGTCCAGCATGGACTGCTCCATCCGCGCTACCTCCTCATCGTAAAAATGATACTGCCGCGCCATGCTCGCGAACTTCCAGAACGCCTCTGAAAACAAGGCGTTCTGGAGCGCCGGGATGCGGTTATCCACGCTGCCCACCGTCCTTTCTCCCCGTTTTCTCCTCCGCAAGCTGCGCGAGAGTCGCCCGAAGTTTCTGCGGGATTGGCACACCGGCTTTCGCGGCATTTTCGATGACCGAAAGCCCTTCATTGCCGATGAAGAACCACACGACAACCGTCTGCACAAGTGCTTGACCTATCGCGCGATCCGCGAGGTGCGCGACGACGACGAGCAGGATAATCATGAGCTTTTTGCAGATGCCGCGGAAGCCGCGCTGACTTGAGAGACTAAGACATGGGTTGATGTAGGCGGCAAGCACGCCGCTCACGTAGTCGATGACCATGAGCCAGAGCAGGGCTTCTATCGTCGTGTCCCAGCCGCAAAAGTAGGAAAAGACCGTACCGATGCCCGATGCTATCGTCCCCCATTCAACTTGCGTCTGTGTCGGCAGAACGCCGCGTAGCGCTTGTGTAATTGTATCCATGCGCCTGCCTCCGGTTTAGTAGCCCTTCTTGTAAATCTCGTCCTGCTCGTCAATCCACTTCTGCACATCAGCGCGATACGCCTCTGGCACCTGCTCGATAGTGCGGCGTTTATAGATGACAAGACGACCATACATCCTAACAAGAATTTCATACATAGTTGATTACTCCTTTCCCTTTTCCAGTGCTTCTACTTTTGCGGCAAGCTCCGCGACCTGCGCGACAAGTTCCGTGATGGTCTCCGTGAGGTCTGCGACGCCCGCTGCCGCCGCTACGGCGTAGTCCGTGTTATCAAGGGAGGCTTTCTTGATGGCCTCCTGCTGCAAAATCTGCGCTCGCTCACGAGCTCCTGTACGTCTCTTAAACTCACTCATGTTTCTTCACCTCCTCAGCCGAGTTCCGCCCATCCGGCGGCTACTGCATGGACTTTCTGCGATTCGGCTACCCAATGATAGCTGATTTTGATTTCTGTGCCTTTGTCCGCTTGGACGAGCAGCTGACGCGTGTCGTCGTTGTATGTCCACTTGCCCGTGCATGTGATAGTGTCTTTGCGTGCAGCATGCGGCAGGACAAAGAGCTGCGTGTCGCCAGTACCGGTGCCGAGCAGGACATCTTTCTCATCCCCTGTCGGCCGCAGGAGCTCGTACTTGACATCGACAATAGTCTTCCCCGTCTGCGTCGTCGGCAGCGCGTAGTTGTAACGTGAAGCATACGTCCCATTCTCATACACCTGTTGCGAGACGGCTTCCATTGGCTGCCAGTTCTCATCTTCATATCCATACTCGTAGGACGCTGTGACTGCCGCGCCTTTGTCGGCGGTGAACATGAGCTCGTTGGTCTCAGTATTAAATCCGAAGCCCCAGTATGGCACACCGTTGACTTGCATCTTAATAGAGTTGTGATTGATACCCGTGTCGGAAAGTTTGACGGTCTGCTCTTTGCCGTCGCCTGTTGCGACCTGCACCATCTCACGCGTCTTCGGTTCAGCGCGGAACGCCGCGTAAGCCGCAATCTTGGCGTCTCTCAATTTGTCGTGCACGATGAGCGCCTGGGCGAATTGGAGCCCCTGCCCATCACTCTCGAGCGCGTAATGCTTCGTCTGTGTGATGATTTCCGCTGTCTGCCCGGAGACCTTCGCGCTCGATGCCGCGTAGACGATGACGGCATCCTTAACTTTTGCACTATCTGTGCTCCCAATGGCTGTGACCTGGTAACGCGCCTTGAACTGCGCTTTGCTCGCGCGGATGTTCTTCACCTCCGTAAGCTTCATGTAGTCACCCCATGCGCCCGACGTATAAAACCTGACGGTCACATCGCACGCCGCCCCGCCTGCGGTCTCGACGTTTGCATCGACGGTGATGACGTCGACGTCCTCGTCCGCGAGGGCGTAGGCTGGGGATTCCTCCGTCTTTTCGTATTGGTCGACACCCGCCGTCGTCTTGATGCCGAGCCTGAGTGTCGGAGCGGATGCGCTGTCCTCCGGGGCGATGAGCGCGACGATCGGATAGACGTTTTTCCCGACCCAAGCAGGGATGCTCGTCACCGCGCCGAGCTCTATCACCGTGTTGCCGACCGAAAGCACGTAGTCTGCCGTGATGTCGGATGCCGTGGCGGCGGTCTCTTCCGTTGCACCGCTCGTTGTTGCTTTGTTTACTTTGAGTTCTGCTTCTGTCGCTGTGCCGGACGCGACAGCGAGCTTAACGTACTTCTTCGTGCCGTCCTCTTTGTCGACGGCGAAGATGATGCGTCGGTCTGTCCCCGTCGGCTGCACGCCGTCGAGGGTAAAGCCGTCTACCGTGTTTCCCGCACAGCTGAGCGGCGCGTTGTCGATGTAGATAGCACGTCTCATATAAGTTGTCATTCGTGATTCCTCCTCAATACAAAATTACGCAACACATGCACCGTAGTGTCGTAGCCGTCACAATGCGACATATAGCCACGAAACGACGCGACGCTCTGGCGCACGTCCGCGACATCAATCTCTTCGCGCGCGAATGCTGCCGAGAGTTTCTTGAATCGTCGCTTTGCTGCTTTGACATTTCGCTTACGCGGCAAAATATGCGTCGCCCACGTCCGATAGCCGCAGAAGTCAACGCCCTGTGACGACGCGAAGACGCGCGTCTTAGGATTAAGCCGTAGCTTGAGCACAGCAGTCACGAGCCAGTTGATTTCTCGCAGCCACGCCCAGAGCTGCGACTTGTCGCCCGCGATGACAATAAAATCATCCATATAGCGGACGTAGTAGCGGATGCCGAGCGTTTCTTTTGCGAAATGGTCGAGCGTATCGAGTACGACGTTTGCCGCAAGCTGACTCGTCGCCGCGCCGATTGGCACGCCTCGGTCGCTGTCATTGTAGTCGTAGTAGATGGCTTCGAGCAGTTCAAGTAGGTGCTTGTCCCGCACTGTGCGCCCAAGCTTTTCGAGCAGATATGGCTTGTAGATGCTCGGATAGAACTTGCTGATGTCGCCTTGCAGGACGTATGCGCTTCCCGTCTGCCGCTTCTGCCGCCGCAAGAAATCCTGCACGCGCGCTACGGCCTGACTACATCCCTTGCCCTTTCGACACGCATAGGAGTCGTAGATGTACTTGCGGTCGAGAAGCGGATAGAGCACGCGATAAATTGCCATGTGTACGATACGGTCGCCGATGGTCGGTGCATCGATGACGCGGCGCTTCACCTCTGAGCGGCAGAGAAAGCGATGGTATGGCGAGGGCCGCCATGTACCAGATGTGAGCGCGTCATGAATATCAGCAATGTTCTTTTCCGCATGAAAGCGGAACGCAAGCGCGTCCGGGCGCTCCTTCCTGCCGCGCGCAATGGTGTCCTGAAACGCCCCGTATAAATTCTCAAATGAGATGATGTTGTCGAATAGGTTGTTATAACCTGAATTATTCAACGAGGCTTATCCGCGAATGAATCTGCCTCTTTCCGCATCAAGACTGCATAAATGTCACTTCCTCAATGGCGTGTCCCACA
>OMZR01000140.1 GCA_900315575.1 uncultured Veillonellaceae bacterium | reverse complement strand
AAAGCCAGCTGTTCTGCGGTTTCGCGGGTGTTATTTCTTCCGCCGAATCAACGCGACGCTCTCGACGTGCGACGTCATCGGGAACATATCGACAGGCTGGACTTTTTCGGCGTGATAGCCGAGACCGTCCAGGATGGCGAGGTCTCTTGCGAGGCTGGCGGGGTTGCAGGAGACGTAGACGATGCGGTCGGGATGCATGTTCGCGAAGGTTTCGAGGACGACGGGGGTGCAGCCGGCACGCGGGGGATCGACGACGACGACGTCGGCGCGGATGCCCTGATGGTAGAGGCGCGGCATGACGGCGGTCGCGTCGCCGACGATGAACTCGGCGTTCTTGACGCCGTTGTCGCGCGCGTTCTTCTTCGCATCCTGGATGGCGGGCTTGACGATCTCGATGCCGTAGACCTGCCGGGCTTTCTGCGCGAGGAACAGCGTGATCGTGCCCGTGCCGCAATAGGCGTCGATGACGGTTTCGTCGCCCGTGAGGTTTGCAAATTCGAGCGCCTTGCCGTAGAGGACTTCGGCCTGCTGGCTGTTGACCTGGAAGAACGAGCGCGGCGAGATGTGGAATTTGAGGCGGCCGATCTTGTCGATAATGGTCGGGCGGCCCCACAAAAGGCGCGTCTCACGGCCGAGGATGACGTTGTTGCGGTACGTCTGGATGTTCTGCTGGATGCTCAAAACGCGCGGTAGGCGGGCACGCAGGAGCTTCACGAGTTCGCGCTCATGCGGCAGCTTTTCGGTCGCGGTCACGAGCACGACCATGTCACCATCGAGACCGACGCGGCCGACAACATGGCGCAGGACGCCGGTGTGGCGGTCTTCATGATAAACAGGGATGCCGAGCTTTTCGACAATATCGCGCACGGCATTGACGATGTCGTTGTTTCCCTGCCGCTGGATGCGGCAATCCGTCGTGTCGATGATGCGGTGGCTGCCCTGCGCAAAGCAGCCGATGACGGTATGGCCTTTGTCGCGGCCGATGGGAAACTGCATTTTGTTGCGGTAGTTCCACGGCGTCGCCGCGCCGATGGTCGGGAGGACGTTCAGGCCTTTCTGCTTGCCGATGCGCGTGACGGCGTCAATGACCTGCTGGCGCTTCGCGCGGAGCTGTGCCATGTAGTCCATGTGCATGAGCTGGCAGCCGCCGCAGTCCGCGTAAATCGGGCATGGCGGGGCCACGCGGTCGCGGCTCGCTTTCAAAATCTCGACGACATGGCCGCGGGCATAGGATTTCTTGACGTCGTCAATGGCGGCGCGGACGGTCTCGCCTGGCAGGGCGCCCGGGACGAAGACCGTGAAGTCGTCCTTGCGTCCGACGCCCTCGCCGCTGGTGCCGAGGGTGTGGATCTGGAGTTCGTAAGTTTTGCCCTTTTCGACAGGCACTTGGTGTTTCATACGGATTCCTTTCTTTTTCAAAAATCTACGTGTTCAAAGAGCTCCATCGGCGTTTCGAGCAGCACTTTCGCGCCGTGCTCGACGAGTTCTTCCTTTGGGCGGAAGCCCCAGAGGACGCCGACGGGGAGGAAGCCGGCGTTATGCGCCGTGTCCATGTCGACGCTCGTGTCGCCGAAGTAGGCGACGTCGGCCGGCGCGACGCCGAAGCTTTCGGCAATCATCAGGACTTTTTTCGGGTCGGGCTTCCGCGGGAGGCCCTTCTGGTCGCCCATGACGCTCTCAAAAGTGCCCGCGGGGAACATGGCGCTGACGATGTCTTCTGCGGCAGACTGGTGTTTGTTCGTGCAGATGCCGAGGGGGATGTGGCGTTTCTGGAGCTCCGCGAGCATGTCCGGGATGCCGTCGTAGACGTGGGTCTTGTCCTGCGTATGCTGGGCGTAGATGTCTTTGTAGCGCGCAAGGGCTTCGTCGACGAAGGCGGGGTCGCTCCCCTGCTCTTTTGGCAGGCAGCGCTCGATGAGCTTGCGCGAGCCGTTGCCGACGAAGTAGCGATACGGGTCGACAGGGTGCGTCGGGAAGCCGTAGCTTTTGAGCATCGCATTCGCGCTGTCGGCGAGGTCTTCGAGGGAGTCGATGAGCGTGCCGTCGAGGTCGAAGATGGCGGCGCGATAGGTGTGAGAGATGATGGGCATAGATGCAGCTCCTTTTGTACAGAAGGAAAAATCAAACTTCAGCCTCCCTCTCAGAGGGAGGGGGACCGCGAAGCGGTGGTGGGAGTGGCGAAGGTAGGACGTGAATCGAAAAGCGATTGTGCAATCGGAGAGATGACATCTGTTCTGTCTTCGACTGCACAATCCTGCGAATTGCAAATTCCTACCTTCGACACTCCCCCCGCCGCTCACGCGGCCCGTCCCCCCTCTGTGAGGGGGGCTGCAAAATAAGAAACGTCTGGGTAGTGGAAGGAGCTGTTGCGCAAAAGCTGCAACAGCTCCTTCTTGATAGATGATTTTCTTACTTCAGCTTTTCCACGAGCATCTTGTTGACCATCTGCGGGTTGGCCTTGCCTTTCGTGGCTTTCATGACCTGGCCGACGAGGGCGCCGAGGGCTTTTTTCTTGCCGCCCTTGTACTCTTCGACGGCTTTCGGGTTCGCCGCGATGGCCGCGTCGACGGCCGGCTCGATGGCACTCGTGTCCGTGATCTGGACGAGGCCCTTGTCCTTGACGATCTTCTCCGGCGCATCGGGGTTCGTCCACATTTCCTTGAAGACCTTTTTCGCGATCTTTCCGGAAATCGTGTCCTTCATGATGAGCAGGATCATGTCGCCGAGGCGCTTGGCGTCGACCGGGGACTTCTGGATATCGATGGCCTCTTCGTTGAGGTTCTTCGAGAGGTCGCCCATGATCCAGTTCGCCGCGAGCTTCGGGTCGGCGCCCGTCGCGACAACGGCGTCATAGTACTCCGCCATCGCGCGCGTGCTCGTGATGATGCCGGCGTCGTAGTCCGAGAGGCCGTAGTCCTTTTCATAGCGGGCGCGGCGCGCATCGGGGAGCTCGGGGAGCTCGCTGCGGTATTTCTCGATGGTCTCGTCGCTCGTGATGATGGGCGGCAGGTCCGGCTCCGGCATGTAGCGGTAGTCGTGCGCGTTTTCCTTGCTGCGCATGGAAAGCGTGATGCCGCGCGCGGGGTCGAACGTGCGCGTCTCCTGCACGACGTGGCCGCCGTCTTCGAGGACTTCCGTCTGGCGCTCGATTTCGTAGTTGATGGCGTCTTCGAGGCTCTTGAACGAGTTGATGTTCTTCATTTCCGTGCGCGTGCCGAGCTGGTCGCTGCCCTCGGGGCGGATGGAGACGTTGACGTCGGCGCGGAGGTTGCCTTCCTCCATGCGGCAGTTCGAGACGTCGATATACTCCATGATCGCCTTGATTTTTTCCATGTAGACGCGGGCTTCTTCCGCCGTGTGCATGTCCGGCTCGGAGACGATTTCGAGCAGGGGCACGCCCGTGCGGTTGTAATCGACGTCGCTCGAAATGGAGTCTTTGATCGTCGTGCCGGAATGGACGAGCTTGCCAGCGTCTTCCTCCATGTGGATGCGCGTGAGGCGGACGCGCTTCTTGCCTTCACTCGTGTCGATGTCAACCCAGCCGTGCTCGCAGATCGGCAGGTCGTACTGACTCGTCTGCCAGTTTTTCGGCAGATCCGGATAATAGTAGTTCTTGCGGTCGAACTTGCTGTACTTGTTGATTTCGCAGTTCGTCGCGAGGCCCGCCTTGATGGCGAACTCGACGACGCGCTTGTTGATGGTCGGCAGCACGCCGGGGAGGCCGAGGCAGACCGGGCAGACATGCGTGTTCTGGTCTGCGCCGAATCCCGTGGCGCAACCACAGAAAATCTTCGTCTTCGTTTTCAGCTCGCAGTGGATTTCAAGGCCGATGACGGCTTCGTAGTTCATGCCTGTTCCCCTCCCAGTTTCGCCATTTCGTTGTGATAGTTCTGGCTCTGCTCATACGTGTAGGCCGCGCGAAGGATGGTCTCCTCGTCCAAAGCCTTGCCGATGATCTGGAGGCCGATGGGCATGCCTTTGCTGCTCCTGCCGCACGGGAGGGAGATGCCCGGCAGTCCTGCGAGGTTCAGAGGCACGGTGCAGATGTCCTGCAGGTACATCTGGAGCGGGTCGGAAATCATCGAGCCGATTTCGTATGCCGGCGTCGGCGCCGTCGGGCACATGATGACATCGACTTTTTTGAAAGCCTCGGTGTAGTCCTGCTGGATCAGCGTGCGGACTTTCAGCGCCTTGAGGTAGTAGGCGTCATAGTAGCCCGCGGAAAGCGCGTAGTTGCCGATCATGATGCGGCGCTTGACCTCTTCGCCGAATTTTTCCGTGCGCGTGTTCGTCATCATTTCGACGAGGTCGGCACCGTCGACGCGCGCGCCGTAGCTGACGCCGTCATAGCGTTGGAGGTTCGTCGCGGCCTCGGCCGGAGCGATGAGGTAATACGTGGAAATAGCGTATTTCGTGTGCGGCAGCGAAATCTCGACAATCTCGGCGCCCAGCGAACGATACTGCTCGATGGCGTCCTTGACGGCCTTTTCGACCTCGGGGTCCATGCCGTCCGTGAAATACTCTTTCGGCAGGCCGATTTTGAGGCCCTTGACGTCCTCGCGCAGCGCCTTCGTGAAATCGGGCACGGGCGACGGCGACGACGTCGAATCCATCTCGTCGAGGCCGGAAATGACATTGAGCACGTTCGCCGCATCCGTGACGTCGCGCGCGAGCGGGCCGACCTGGTCGAGCGACGAGGCATACGCCACGATGCCATAGCGCGAAACGCGGCCATACGTCGGTTTCAGGCCGACGACGCCGCAGAACGAGGCCGGCTGGCGGATGGAGCCGCCCGTGTCGGTGCCGAGCGCCCAGATAGCCGTGCCGGATGCCACGGCCGCCGCACTGCCGCCCGACGAGCCGCCCGGCACGCACTTCGTGTTCCACGGGTTGTGCGTGACATGGTAGGCCGAGTTTTCCGTCGAGCCGCCCATGGCGAACTCGTCGAGGTTCGTCTTGCCGAGCAGCACCGGGCTCTCGGCCTTGACCTTCGTCATGACCGTCGCGTCATACGGCGGCACGAAGTTGTCGAGGATTTTCGACGCGCACGTCGTCTTGACGCCTTTCGTGCAGATGTTGTCCTTGATGGCGCCCGGGATGCCTTCGAGGAAGGAGACTTCCTCGCCCGCCGCAATTTTCTTGTCGGCGGCTTCCGCCTGCGCGAGCGCGGCGTCTTTCGTCAGCGTCAGGTACGCGCCGACCTGCGGCTCGACGGCATCGATGCGCGCGAGCACGTCTTTCGTCAGCTCGACGGAGCTGATTTCTTTCTTCTGAAGCATGTCGTGGAGGACATGCGCTGGTTTCTCAAAAAGGCTCACAATGGTTCCTCCCCTGCCTCAGTCTTCGAGCACTTTCGGCACCTTGAAATAGCCGTTCTCCTTGAGCGGCGCATTCGAGAGCGCTGCCTCGCGCGGTAGCGACGGCTTCACTTCATCTTCGCGGAACACGTTTGACATCGGCAGCGCGTACGTCGTCGGCTTGACGTTCTCCGTATCGACTTCTGAGAGGTTATCCATATACGTGAGGATCGCATCCATCTGCTGGATGTACGTTTCCTGCTCATCTTCGGGAACCCTGAGGCGCGAAAGAACTGCCACATTCTCGAGATCTTTCTTCGTGACTTTCATCTAGAGATTCACCATCCAATCATCAGATTCTTTCTGGCAATACAATTCATTATACCGCCTTGGGAAACAAGCGTCAACGGCTCAGGCACCTGCAAGAGAAGTGAGAGAATGTTTCTGCAGATCTCCCCTATGAAATGAGCTCTCCAGGCCATACGGCCCGAAGAGCTCATTTTATCATCCATATACGCAAAATCAAAGCTTGCTGAGTACAAAATCGCCTGTTCCCTTGAGCGTGTACTTGCCGAGGCCAGCAGGCAAAAAAGCCGTCTCGCCTTTCTGGTACGTGACCTCGTCATCCCCTGCTTCGAGCATGAGCTTGCCCGAAAGCACAGTGAAGCTCTGGAAGCTGTCATCTCCACAGAAGAGATGCGCCTTGCCATCGATGGCGACATGATACGTCGTGAAGTATTCGCACGAAGCGAGCAGGCGCGCCTTTGCTCCCGCGAAGATATCCATGTCCGTCGTCATCATCGGATGCGCCTTCGGCGGTTCGAGATTCGTGACGTCGAGCGCCTTTGCGACGTGGAGCTCGCGCGGCTTGCCATCCTTGCCGACGCGGCCGTAATCGTAGATGCGGTACGTCGTGTTCGAATTCTGCTGGATTTCGCAGATCAGGATGCCCTTGCCGATGGCATGGAGCGTGCCGCTGTCGATGAAGAAGACATCGCCCTTGTG
>OMZR01000113.1 GCA_900315575.1 uncultured Veillonellaceae bacterium | reverse complement strand
CGACATACAGGGGACTCCCCCCGCCCTTCGGGCCCTCCCCCCTCTAGAAGGGGGCTCCAAAATAGGAGAGGTCCTCGCATAAAAGCAAGGATGGCAAAACAGGCAAGGCATAAAAAAATACACATGTGCCTTTTCTTGTTCATAGTGTCCTTTTTAGGGTGAGAGCCAATCTTTTCTGCAGCCCCCCTCCAGAGGGGGGACGGGCCGCGTGAGCGGCGGGGGGAGTCCCTTGCAGGGCGTGTGAAATGGTATGCCGTATCTTCCGCGGGTGCGACAAGGAAGGAGACAGCTTATGCTTCATGGAATCATCGACATCGGCTCGAGCACGGTCCGCATGGCCATTTACGACATCCATGGCGGCGACATCGACATGCTGCTCAAGAAGAAGCACGTCGTCGGCCTTGCGGCCTACGTCAAGGACGGCGTCATGACGCAGCAGGGCATCGACAAGGCTGTCGAGATTCTCGAAGAGTTTGTCTCCTTCCTGCACTGCTTCCACATCACGCGCGTCGCCGCTTTCACGACGGCCGCGCTGCGCAACGCGAAGAACAGCCGCGAGGCCGTCGCTGAAATCGAACGTCGCACAGGCCTTACGATCCGCGTCATTTCGGGCGACGAAGAAGCCACGTTCGACTTCATCGGCGCAACGCACGCCTTCGGCCACGAGAGCGGCCTGCTCGTCGACATCGGCGGCGGCAGCACGGAGCTTGTCGCGTTCGAAGGCGGCAAAATCCAGCAGAAAGTCAGCCTGCCGCTCGGCGCGACGGACTTTCATGCGCGGTTCTCCGAAGACGTCCTGCCGACGCTCGCCGAATGCCGCCGCATGGAAGAAGAAGCTGGACGCATCCTCGATGGCGCCGAACGCTACGTCACCGAGGGCGCGAAAGATGCTTTCTCTGACCTGCGCGCCAGCGAACTTGCCGGCATCGGCGGCACGTTCAAGAGCGGCCTCGCCCTCTACAATGCCGTCTATCAAAAGTCAGCGGACAACCTCGTCATCGACGCGACGAAGCTCCCCGAGCTTGTCCGCCGCTTCACGAGCGACCGCGACCTCGCGCAGGAAGACGTCGTCCTCCTCATGCGCGCCGTCCCCGACCGCCTGCCCACCATCCTCCCCGGCCTCACCATCGCCCACGTCGTCTGCCAGCACTTCGGTGCCAAGACCATCACATACAGCGACTCCGGCGTGCGGGAAGGGTACATCTATAGCGAGATCATCGGGAAATAAAGAACAGCCTCTTATTGAGACAATGTCATCATTCAAACTTCAGCCTCCCTCTAGAGGGAGGGGGACCGCGAAGCGGTGGTGGGAGTAGTAGGATGCTGAAGCCTGACAAATAAGTAGGCTCTACTAAAGTCCTTAACAACGTTTGCAAAAAAGTTTGTCTCCAGCATCCAACTACTCCCCCAGTCAGCTTCGCTGACAGCCCCCTCTTGAGGGGGCCTGGTATGGGAGTGACGTCAAACACTTCGTTGACACAAGAGCTTTTCTGTCATATAATGAGGTTGACAAAAGGTATGAGATAGTACCAAGTTGCAACCGCGGGACAGCAACCCGCGGTTTTTTCATTGCAAAAAAATTGCCCGCAAGAACATTTCTTGCGGGCAATTTCTATGAGCAAAGACGAACTTCAGTCTTCCGCCATGACCGGCTGCTCGTCGTCGTCATCGTGATGACCACCGAACAGGCCGGGCAACAGCGTGATGACGCTGACGCCGAGGCCGATGAAGAGCGGGCTGACGCTCGTGTGCATCGCGGCCGCGACGACAGCCGTCAGCGTCGAGAGAATCATCGACATGAGCGCCACGCGCGCGCTGACTGCGTGCGGACGGAAGACGGCGACCGTCAGCGGCAGGAAGATGCCGCCGCCACGGAGCGCCATGGAAAGGTAGTTCCAGAACAGCACCTGCGAGCCTTCATTCGCGAGCGAGAACGCGCAGGCCGCGAGGATGACGCCGAGGACGACGATGCGGCTCAGGCGGAGCTCCGAGGCAGCGCCCTCGACATGGAACAGTTTCGTGAAGATGCCGCGCGTCAGCATCGTGCCGATGCCGAGCGAGAGGCCGGCGATGGAGCCGACGAGCGAGAGCAGGATGCCGCCCATCGCGATGGAGCCGAGTACCGCCGGTGCTTCCGTCAGGAGGTAAGCAGGCAGTGCCAGGAGCGGAGCGACTTCCGGATGTGCTGCATGCATGTACATGCCGATGAGTGCGCAGGGGAGGCCGACCGGGATCGTGATGAGGGCCGCCGTGAACGCGCCGATCGATGCCGTGCGCGGATTCGAAGCGGAGAAGATGGCCTGGATGTAGCTCTGCGTGCAGAGGACGCCGACGAGCAGCGAGAAGACGCTGACGAGCGCGTTCTGGACGCCGCCCCCGATGAGGCTGAACCACGGGAACGCCGGGAGCGCGGCACTGACGACCGCATCACCCGAGATGGCGCGCCAGGCGAGGATGCCGGCGATGAACAGGCTGCCCCAGAGGATCGCGGCCTTGATCATGCCGCCGACGCCTGCGCTCTTGAGGCCACCGAAGAAGCCATAGCAGGCAACGAGCACCGTGAGGGCGAGCGCTGCTGCCCAGGACGGGAGCCCCGTCAGCGCCGCGAGGATCGCGATGCCCGGCAGGCAGCTCGCAACAGCGGAGAAGAAGATGCCGAGCGACGAAACGACCGTCGTGAAGTGGCCTGCGCCCTTGCCGTAGTTCAGCACGAGATACTGGGCGATCGTCTCAAGCGCCGTGCCGCGCAGCGGCTTTGCGTAGAACAGGCCCATGATGACGAGCGCAAGACCCGTGCCAATCGTGAACCACCAAGCAGAAAGTCCGACCGTGCCGGCAAGCTGTGCCGTGCCGACCGTCGCGCCACCGCCAATGCACGTGCCGGCAATCGTGCCAGCCACCATCGGTACGCCCGCCGAACGTCCGCCGAGGCTGAAGCCTTCGGCCGAATGCACGGAACGAGCCGCATAAATGCCGCCGCCGAGCGCGATCGCGATCGTCACGGCGATGATGGAGATTTGGAGGATGGAAAGCTGCATGAATCAGGACTTCTTTCTTCTTGCTTTCACTGAATGGTTCTTAGTACCTAGAAAAATCTTGCTGAAATTGAGCTCATTATAGCACCGTGGAACGCAAAAAAAAAAGAGGTTTTCCACATTTTTTTCAGGGGAATCCCTACTATAACGCTGCTGTTTTCTTTGCCTGCCAGATATGGTATACTTTCCCTGTTGCCGCCTCCAATCTGGCAACAGAAAGGAGGGTTTCGGATGCTCATTCTCACCTTCCTGACGAGCGTGGTTGCTGGAGTCGTATCATGTGCCATTTGGTACGGCATACAGAAATGGTTGGAACGGTAAGCGGCAACGTGTTCCAGCCTGTACAAAGCAAAATCCCTGCAGTGTGCCTCTGCAGGGATTTTGTGGTCTCAGAATCATTCTACCTTCCTGATTGCTTTTAGTATACCACGCTTGCCCTTCACTGTCCACACTCCGCCCCGAAAAATAGCTTTTTCCGCGATTTTATGGTAAAATATATGATATGTTTCTTCCCTCAAAAGCCCCCCTCTCAGAGGGGGGACGGGCCGCGAAGCGGCGGGGGGAGTAGTAGGGTGCTGAAGCCGGACGAATCGTGTGATACATTCCGAAAGCATAAATACAGTAACGAATTTTTGAGGTGAGATTGTGGATTTTGGTCAAGGCAAAGTCGTGCCGGTGAATCTCGAGCACGAGATGAAGAACTCGTACATCGACTACGCGATGAGTGTCATCGTCTCTCGCGCTCTTCCTGATGTGCGCGATGGTCTGAAGCCGGTGCATCGCCGCATCCTGTATGCGATGCAGGAAGCGGGCATGGGGCCGACGAAGCCCTACAAGAAGTCGGCGCGTATCGTCGGCGAAGTCTTAGGTAAATATCATCCGCATGGCGATACGTCCGTCTACGACGCGATCGTCCGCATGGCGCAGGATTTCTCCATGCGCTACATGCTCGCGGACGGCCATGGCAACTTCGGTTCCGTCGATGGCGACCCCGCCGCTGCCATGCGTTACACCGAGGTGCGCATGTCGCGCATCGCCGAGCTCATGCTGCAGGACATCGACAAGGAAACCGTCGATTTCGTCCCGAACTACGACGAATCTCTCAAAGAGCCGTCCGTCCTCCCGGCGAAGTTCCCGCAGCTCCTTGTCAACGGCACGAGCGGCATCGCCGTCGGCATGGCGACGAACATCCCGCCGCATAACATGGGCGAAGTCATCGACGGCACGCTCATGCTCATCGACCATCCTGACGCGACGATCGAAGAACTCATGCAGGTCATCAAAGGGCCGGACTTCCCGACGGCCGGTTTGATCCTCGGCACCGAGGGCATCAAGAGCGCCTACACGACGGGGCGCGGCGTCATCAAGATGCGCGCGAACGCCCGCATCGAGACGCTTTCGAATGGCAAGCCGCGCATCATCGTCACGGAGCTGCCGTACCAGGTCAACAAGGCGCGCCTCGTCGAGAGCATCGCGCAGCTCGTCCGCGACAAGGAAATCGAGGGCATCACGGGCCTCAACGACGAGTCCGACCGCAGCGGCATGCGCATCGTCATCGACCTCCGCCGCGACGCGAATGCGAACGTCATCCTGAACCAGCTCTACAAGCACACGAAGCTCCAGGACAGCTTCGGCGTCATCATGCTCGCGCTCGTCGACGGCAAGCCGCAGGTGCTGAACCTCAAGCAGGTGCTTCATTACTACATCAAGCACCAGGAAGACGTCATCACCCGCCGCACGCAGTACGAGCTCAAAAAGGCGCAGGAACGCGCCCATATCTTGGAAGGCTTGACCATCGCCCTCGACCATCTCGACGCCGTCATCACGACGATCCGCGAGAGCCGCACGGCTGACATCGCCAAAGCCGCCCTCATGGAAGGCTTCAAGCTTTCCGAAATCCAGGCCCAGGCCATCCTCGACCTGCGCCTGCAGCGCCTGACCGGCCTCGAACGCGAGAAGATCGAGCAGGAATATCAGGAGACCTTGAAAGCCATCGAGGAATACAAGGCCATCCTCGCCGATGAGAACCGCATCCTCGGCATCATCAAAGACGAGCTCACGGCTGTCAAGAAGAAATTCGGCGACGCGCGCCGCACGAAGCTCACGATCGACACGAGCGAAATCGACGTCGAAGACCTCATCGCCGAGGAAGACGTCGTCATCACCATGACGCACGGCGGCTACATCAAGCGGATCCCGCTCGACACGTACCGCCGCCAGAACCGCGGCGGCAAGGGCATCAAGGGCATGCCGACGAAGGAAAAAGATTTCGTCGAGGACATGCTGATCACCACGACGCACCACACGATCCTGTTCTTTACGAACCGCGGCCGCGTCTACCACCTGAAGGCCTACGAGATTGCCGAGTCCAGCCGCACGGCGAAAGGCACGGCCATCATCAACCTGCTGCAGCTCCAGCCGGGCGAAAGCATCCGCGCCATCATCCAGGTCAGGGAATTCAACCCCGACGCCTACCTCTTCTTCGCGACGCGCAAAGGCATTGTCAAGAAGACCGGCCTCATCGAGTTCCAGAACCTGCACAAAGGCGGCCTGAACGCCATCAACCTCGATGACGACGACGACCTCATCGGCGTCAAGTTCACGAGCGGAAGCCACGACATCATCCTCGGCACGAAATGGGGCATGGCCATCATCTTCAGCGAGGACGACGTCCGCTCCATGGGACGCACGGCGCGTGGCGTCAAAGGCATCCGCCTCAACGACGGCGACGAAGTCATTGCCATGGACAGCCTGCGCCGCAGCAGCGAAGTCCTGACCGTCACGGCCGAGGGCTACGGCAAGCGCACGGAGGCCGGCGAGTATCGCATCCAGACGCGCGGCGGCAAGGGCCTCATCAACCTCAAAGTCACCGACAAGACCGGCGACGTCATCGGCCTGCGCGTCGTCCACCCCGACCAGGAGCTCATGCTCATCACCGAGGGCGGCATCGTCATCCGCACGACGATCAGCGACATCCGCAACACCGGCCGCAACGCCTCCGGCGTCAAGCTCATCACGACGAACGAAGGCGACAAGGTAGCGTCCATGGCCGTGCTGGATCAGAAAGACTGAGCCTTTCTTCAGCCCCCCCTCCAGAGGGGGGACGGGCCCGAAGGGCGGGGGGATAAGCAGACGCAAGGCGCTTTAGCGCCTATGCGGTCGCTTATGCCGTAAGGCTGTCCCCTGCACGACAAAACTTGAACATTAAAAAAGACTTCCGCGGGTGCGATAACCCACGGAAGTCTTTTTTATTCTCCGCCCTGCTCGATTCCCTTGATTTCCTCCTTCGACGCGTTCTCCAGCGCTGCCTCCTGGAACTCGGGATTATGCGGCAGGTCCATGATGAAGCGGTCGGTCTTGTTGAGGAGCGCCCGTCCTTTCACCATCTCCATATCGAACACATGCCCGCCGCACGTCCGCGCGTCGTCGAGGAAATGGAAATGCCATCCCCCCGTATTCACGCCCTCGAGATATGCCGGAAAATAAAAACAGACAAGCGAACCGCTGAGATTTTCAAACACGAACCGCCGTTCGTCACGGGCCAGCACGTCGGCGAACTTCTTGAACGGCGGCTCCTGCTTGAGCTCCGTACGCGCCGCCACGCGGCGGAACTCGCCGTCTATCTGCAGCACATAGAGATTGTTCGGTCCGAGGATTTCCACGCGCTCATCGAGCGCCGCGCGCAGCTCGTCGAGGCTCCCGACGTGGCCGAAACCGATGTGCTCCCCCTCTTCGAGGAACGACACGCTCGCAAACGTCACGCGCTCCGAGGGCGCTGCCAGCACGGCCGACCCGTCGCCGAGGATGCGGTAGCACTGGTGCCGCAGGAGGATCAGCTCCCCGTCCGCCGCCGCAAACATGCCGAGCCCCGTGTCGCCATGCGCCAGCAGCTGCTCCACGCTCACGCCGCCATAATAGTTCCCCATCACGAGCGACTGCAGCGTCGAAATCTGGTAGATCGGCTCCTTCTTCTTGAGAAAGCGGACGGGAGAACTCGAAAAATCCATGGAAACGGCTCCTTTTCTTGCAGACGGTTGTTTTTCCTCATTCTACATCGTTTCGCGGGAAAGCGCAAACCTGTGGCGAAGATGTTCCAGTTGCGCCTTGTCGTGCTTTGCGCTAGAATAAAGTTAGATTTTTGCGCTTTTTAAAAAGAGGAACGAATTATATCCATTACATAGGAGGAATTTTTCTTGAAAACAATCATGGAACTCTTGCAGGCAACGAATAATGATGCAGACTTTGAAAGTAGCGACGATTTCATTTCCGATGGCTTGCTCGATAGCATGGATGTCCAGATGCTCGCCGTCGCCATCGAGGATGAGTACGGCGTCCACCTCGCAGGCACCGACCTCATGCCGTCGAACTTCATCAATATCGACGCCATTCGCGACATGCTTAAAAGTCACGGCGTCGAAGGCGATATCTAAGGAGGGCGCGTCATGAGCACCTATGCAGCTATCCGTGCGGTCGCATCGTATCTGCCAGAAAATACCGAGCCGAATGACACGACGAACCGCATTATCCAGAAGCTCGGTATCGCCGAACGCCATCTTTCAAAAGAGGACGAGGCTGCGAGTGACCTTGCTGTCCGTGCAGCAGAAACGCTTTTCAAGAACTATGGCCTTGCGTCGGGAGACATAGACTTCGTTTTGCTCTGCGTCCAGCATCCGGACTATCAGGTGCCGACGACGGCCTGTATCCTGCAGGACCGCCTTGGCATCCCGAAGTCTGCTGGTGCCATGGACTACAATCTCGGTTGTTCCGGCTATGCCTATGGCCTTGGCGTTGCGAAAGGTCTCATCGAGACAGGTCTCGCGCATCGTCTCTTGCTCCTCACATCAAGCGTTTATGCGAAGTATGCGAACCCGAAGGATATGAACATGCGGCCGCTCTTCGGTGACGGCGCAACGGCGACATTCGTTGAGGGCATGGAAAGCGATCATCCAATGCTAGACGGTTTCGTCTTTGGTACGGATGGTTCTGGCTTTGACAAGCTCATTATCCCCGTCGGCGGCAGCCGTCATATGCCGCAGATGACGCCGGAAGTTTTTGAAACTGATACGAATGGCAACATTCGCTCGAATTACCAAGGCCGCATGGATGGTACGGCCATCACGATGTTCTCCATGCGCACGGTTCCGGGCCTCGTCAAAAGCGTGCTCAAAAAAGCCGGTCTGCAGACAGCCGATCTCGATGGCTGTGTTTTTCACCAGGCGAATCATTACATGCTCGAAAAACTCCGTACGCGCTGCGGACTTGATGAGGTGCCATACTACAACGATCTCACGCATACGGGCAATCTCGTCTCCGGCTCCATCCCTCACGCTCTGACTGTCATCGAGCGCGCAGGAAAGCTCGCCGGACGCCGTCACGTCTTGCTCGCCGGCTTCGGTGTCGGACTCTCCTGGAGTGGATGCATAGCTGATTTCAGCGAGATGCTGCAGCGAAGAGCATAAGGAATGACAAAATCCGACATTGCTTTCATCATCCTGACATGGAACTCGGCGACCTGCATCGAACGTTGTCTCGCATCGATTCATGAGGTGGCAAAGTCGCTGGATGTCGTGACTTGCGTCATCGACAATGGCTCGACGGATGAAACTCCCGCTATGCTTCAGCGTGCAGCCAAATGCTTTCCAGAGATCGCGCTCGACATCGTCCAGCTTTCTGAGAATCGTGGCACGACCATCAGCCGCAACATTGGCATCCGCCGCATGGCGAATCGGGCGCGGTATCTCTGCATCCTCGACTCCGACGCATTCATCACGACAGAAGCGCTCCAAAACATGATGTGCGTGCTCGAGGAGACGCCGCATGCCGGCATCGTCGGCCCCGTGCTTCGGAGCGAGGACGGCACGGTGCAGAACTCCGGCCGCGCCGTGCCGACATTGACGCTGAAGCTTTTGAAAGTCCTGCCGCTCGCCGCCCTTCGCCGTCGCGGCGAGCAGATGGAAGTCATCGAAAAGCCCGCAGGCGCCGTCGTACCCGTCGGTTATCTGATGTCTGCCTGCTGGCTCATGAAGAGCTCACTCGTCCAAGAGATCGGCTTGCTGGACGAGCACATCTTTTATGCGCCAGAAGATGTAGAGTACTGCCTGCGCGCCTGGACGAAGGGCTATCGCGTGCTCTATGACAGCCGTGTCGCTATCACGCATGTCTGGCAGCGCCTCTCGCGGAAAAAGCTCTTGAGCCGCCATAACTGGGAGCACCTGAAAGGGCTCGCGTATCTTTTCTATAAATACCGTTATTGCTTCCGCAGCCGCAAATTTGACCGATACCGCACACAAGGGGAATGAAAGTTTGAAACAACGACAGTAGCGAATATCGATCTTCCAGCATGGCAAACAAGCCACACAGAATGCGGCGAAAACCAATATGAACAGTATGA
>OMZR01000100.1 GCA_900315575.1 uncultured Veillonellaceae bacterium | reverse complement strand
GAGGCCTGGGACGATATAGCCCTTGTCGTTGAGGTGGTCATCGATAGCCGCGACGTAGACGGGGACATCGGGGTGTTCCTTGTTGACGACGCGGATGCCTTCCGGTGCCGCGACGAGGCACATGAGCGTGATGGACTTCGCGCCCTTCTCTTTGAGCAGCGTCAGCGCCGCCGCCGAGCTGCCACCCGTCGCGAGCATCGGGTCGGTGACGATGAGCGTGCGCTCCGCGACGTCTTTCGGCAGCTTGCAATAATACTCGACCGGCTTCAGCGTCTCGGGGTCGCGGTAAAGGCCGATGTGGCCGACGCGCGCCGCCGGAATCGCCGAGGCCTGCGCGCAGGATCGGCACGACGCCGACCTTCTTGCCCGCGAGCACCTTGCCCGTGCACTTCGCGACCGGCGTCTCGATGGCCTTGTCCTTCAACGGGAAGTCGCGCGTGATTTCATACGTCATAAGCATCGCGATTTCTTCGAGCAGCTCGCGGAAATCCTTCGTGCCCGTCTCCTTTTCGCGCATGAGCGTGAGCTTGTGCTGGATCAGCGGATGGTCGATGAGATGGACGTTCAGTTCTTCTGCCATGTTCTTTCAAAAACTCCTTCGATGATTCGATTATTCGTAGAGAGGATATTTCTTGCAGAGCGCCGCGACGCGCTTCTTGGCCTCTTCCTTCGCGGCCGCATCCTCGGGATGGTCGAGCACGAGCGCGATAATGTCGGCGACTTCCTTCATATCGTCTTCCTTGAAGCCGCGCGTCGTGAGTGCCGGCGAGCCGAGGCGGATGCCGCTCGTGACGAACGGGGACAGCGGCTCGAACGGAATCGTGTTCTTGTTGACCGTGATGTTGACTTCGTCGAGGAGGTTCTGCGCAACCTTGCCCGTGAGGTTCTTGCTCGTGAGATCGACGAGCATGAGGTGGTTGTCCGTGCCGCCCGTGACGATGCGGAAGCCATCGGCCGTGAGCTCGTCCGCGAGGACTTTCGCATTCTTCACGACCTGCTGCGCGTACTCCTTGAAGCTCGGCTTCAGCGCCTCGCCAAGTGCGACAGCCTTTGCCGCGATGACATGCATGAGCGGGCCGCCCTGGATACCAGGGAAGATGGCCTTGTTGAACTGCTTGCCGAACTCGGCGTCCTTGCAGAGAATCATGCCGCCTCGCGGGCCGCGCAGCGTCTTGTGCGTCGTCGTCGTGACGACATCGGCGTACGGCACGGGGCTCGGATGGAGGCCGGCGGCCACGAGGCCGGCGATGTGCGCGATGTCGACCATGAGATAGGCGCCGACGCTGTGCGCGATGTTTGCCATGCGCTCGAAATCGATGATGCGCGCATAGGCAGACGCGCCCGCGACGATGAGCTTCGGCTGGCATTCTTTCGCGATGCGCTCGAGCTCGTCATAGTCGATGCGTTCGTCTTCCTTGCGGACGCCATACGGCACGATGTGGAAATATTTGCCGCTCATGTTGACGGGCGAACCATGCGTGAGATGGCCGCCGTCCGTGAGGTTCATGCCCATGACCGTGTCGCCGGGCTTCACGAGCGCGAAGAAGACGGCCATGTTCGCCTGCGCGCCGGAATGCGGCTGGACGTTCGCGTACTCCGCGCCAAAGAGCTTCTTCGCTCGGTCGATGGCGAGCTGCTCGACGACATCGACGTACTCGCAGCCGCCATAATAACGCTTGCCAGGATAGCCCTCGGCGTACTTGTTCGTAAGCACGCTGCCCTGCGCCTCGAGCACCGCCTTCGAGACGATGTTCTCCGACGCGATGAGCTCAAGCTTCGTGCGCTGGCGATTCAGCTCGTGATCAATAGCCTCGAAAACTTTCGGATCGGATTCTTTCAGTTCATCCATCAGGCTCATGTGTGGTCTCCTCCTATTCACTTATGCAAAAGCAGCTTATTTCTGCTCCAAGGCCATGATTTTATTGACCCGGCGCTCGTGGCGGCCGCCGTCGAAGCCCGTCTCGACCCAGGCGCGGACGATTTCGCCCGCCGGCCCGTTGCCGAGCACGCGCCCGCCCATCGCGAGCACGTTCGCGTCATTGTGATGGCGCGACATCTTCGCCGAATAGACATCGTTGCAGAGCGCACAACGGATGCCCTTGATCTTGTTGCAGGCAATCGAAATGCCGATGCCCGTGCCGCAGAGCGCGATGCCGCGGTCCGACTTGCCGCTGACGACATCGGCGCAGACCTTCTCCGCGATATCCGGGTAGTCAACCGACGTCGTGCCGAACGTGCCGACATCCGTGACCTCGATGTCGCCATACTCCGCGAGCACCATCTTGACCTCATCCTTCAGAGCAACCGCACCGTGGTCGCTGCCGATCGTAATCTTCATACAGAATCCTCCCATCCTCGTTTCATACGGCTTCTATTCTACCACATCGGGCGCAAAAAAAATAGGAAGCAATCATGCTCCTCTTGAAAAACCATCATTGTTCGTGTAAAATAAAGGCATAAAGAAGCAGCTGCCGATAGACGGTTGGCCTGCCTCGCATAGTTAGTTACTGTTACGAAAACAATAACCGCCTAGTTTGGTAGACTGGGGGCGGTTATTGTTTTATTGCGAGTACGAGACAGAGGACTAACACCAAGATGATGATCGTCGTATTCATCGCACATCACCTCGCTTCATCAAGGATTCGACCTTTCCGCGAGGCAAAACCGCCAACCGCCTACCGTTATGGCAGCTGCTCCACTCTTGTAGTATACAACACCCGAAGCGCATTTTACAACAAATGCGCTTCGGGTGTTCTTTCATGCAGGATATTTTTCAGATGTTATTTCGAGCACTCATCGACGAGGTACGCAATGGACTGATACGGAAAGCCCGCTTTCGCTGAGAGGCCGATTTCGCAGGTGCGGCTGTTCGAATAGCCGTGGTCGCAGCCTTCGGGGATGGCTTCATTGAGATGCGTGAGCGCAGACTTGTTGAGCTCGGGGATGGAGAAGCCCTTGTCGCCCGAGAAGCCGCAGCACTTGACCTTGTCCGGCACGACGACGGTCGTGACGCAGCGGTTCGCGATGTCGAGGAACTTCTTCTGGAGGCCCATCTTGACGGCCGAGCACGTCATGTGGAGCATGATCGTGCGGTCGATCTTGTGGATCGGCAGCTTGTCGATGATGAAGTCGTGCAGGAACTCGACGGTGTCGTAGATCTTCAGGCGCTCGTCCATCGTGTGCTGCATGCGGTACGTGCAGGGGCTCATGTCGCAGAGGATGGGGATTTCGCCGTTGTTGCTGGCCTTGAGAAGAGCGCCTTCGAGCTCTTTTGCAAGCTTGTCGGCGACCTCGAACACGCCCTCGCTTTCAAAAGGCATGCCGCAGCAATAGCGCGCGACGTTGTCCGGGATGATGACGTCATAGCCTGCGCGGTCGCAGAGCTCCATCATGACGGCGCTGAGATGGCGCTGGTCGTAGTCGCCTTTCGCCGGGCCCATCATGCGCGTCGTGCAGCTCGGGAAATAGACGACCTTCGTGCGGCCTTTCTGCGCGGGCTGCGTCGGGAGCTTGCCGGCTTTCGGCATCCACGGATTCCAGAGCGGCAGCTTGTCGCCCGTGATCGAGCGCGTCTTTTTCGCGACAAAGCTCATGAGCTGCGAGCCGAAGATGCTGTGCGCGACATTCGCGCCCGTGAGGCCGAGGCGCACGGCCGAGCTCGCCGTCTCGAAGTTCGCGGCCATCTTTTCTGCGCCCGAGAGGCGTGCCGGCGTCATGTGGCTGTGGCGGAGCTCCTTCGTGAATGCGCCCGTGTTGATGGACAGCGGGCACGTCGTCTGGCAGAGGCCGTCGACGGCGCACGTCTCATCGCCGAGGTACTCATAGTCTTCCTCGAAGCGCTTGAGGCGCTCGGGGTCTTCGCCCGTGATGCGCAGGCGGCTGATTTCGCGCTGCACGGCCGTGCGCTGGCGCGGCGAGAGCGTCAGGAGATGCGACGGGCACATGACCTGGCAGTAGCCGCACTCGATGCAGCGGTCGACGATTTCGTGCACCGGCTTCATCGACTTGATGTGCTCCATGAAGACGAGGCCGTTCTTCGTGATGATGACGTCCGGGTTCAGCGTCGTCTCGGGGTCGAACGCCTTCTTGATGCGCTTCATGAGTGCATAGGCCTTTTTGCCCCACTCGAGCTCGACGAACGGCGCCATATTGCGGCCCGTGCCATGCTCGGCCTTCAGCGAGCCATGGAAATCCGTTGCGACCATCGCGCAGACGTCCTCGATGAATTTCTGGTACTGCGCCTTGCCCTTGTCTGTCTCGAAATCCTGCGTGATGACGAAATGGACGTTGCCGTCGAGGACGTGGCCGTAGATGATGCCGTCGCCATAGCCGTGGTCGTCCATGCACTGGCGCAGTGCCATGACGCCATCCGCGAGGTCGTCACGCGGGAAAGCGACGTCCTCAATGATGACCGTCGTGCCGATCGTGCGCACGCCGCCGACGGCGGGGAAGATGCCCGCGCGGATCTGCCAGTAGAGGCCATAGACGTTCGGGTCTTCCGTGAACTCGATCGGATAGAGGATTTCGTACTTGCCGACGACTTCTTTTGTTTCGGCGATGCGTTTTTCCAGCGTCTCGTGGTCATCGGCGCGCGTCTCGATCAGGATGGCCGCCGCGCCATCCGGCAGCGTGCGGATGACTTCGGGGATGCCGTCCCAGTCCTCAATGGATTTCAGCGAGACGCGATCGAGGAGCTCGCCTGCCGCGACGAGCGGGCGCGTGAGGTCGTGCACGGCGCGGCACGACTCGCGCAGGCTCGGGAAGAAGACGAGCGCCGATGCCTTGTACTTCGCCTCGACAACCGTGCGGTACGTGATTTCGGCGATGAGCGCGAGCGTGCCCTCCGAGCCGATGATGACGTGCTTCAGGATGTCGATGGGGTTGTCGAAATCAATGAACGAATTGAGGCTGTAGCCCGTCGTGTTCTTGATCTTGTACTTGTGCGCGATGAGCTCCTTGAGCTCCGGGTCGGCCGCAATCTCGTCGTGGATGGCCATGAGCTCTTTCACGATGCTCTCGTGCGCCTTGCTCCACGTCCGGACGCTCGTATCATCCGCGGTATCGAGCACCGAGCCGTCTGCAAAGACGAGCTTCAGGTCGAGGACGGTCTTGTAGCTGTTGTCCGACGTGCCGCAGCACATGCCGCTCGCGTTGTTCGCGGCCATGCCGCCGATCATCGCGTGCTTGATGGACGCGGGGTCCGGGCCGATCTTGCGCTGGTACGGCGCGAGATACGAATTGGCCATCGCGCCGATAATGCCCGGCTCGAGCGTGATCTTCGCGCCGCCATCATCGATGTGGTAGTCCTGCCAGCCCTCCGTCGCCATGATCAGCACGGAGTCCGTGAGCGCCTGGCCGCAAAGGCTCGTGCCAGCTGCGCGGAACGTCACGGCGATGTGGCGCTTGCCGGCCTCCTGCACGAGGAAACTGACCTCGTCGATGCTGCGCGCCTGCACGACGATCTGCGGCGTGATGCTGTAAAGGCTCGCATCGACGCCGTACGCATAGCGCCGCACAGGATCGCAGATGACACGGTCGGCGGGGATGCGCTGGCGGATCGCATGGAAATATTCCTGATATTCCGGCTTCAGCGCTTCGATGTCCTCGGGACGGTTCTGCAGTTTCATATGAGTGCCCTCCTATGATTTGTTTTGTGGATGGAATCGCAAAAGAATCGAACGAAAACGAACACGGTTCTTTCGTGTTTGCTTTCATTTTAACATAAAAGGACACGGACGTCGATAAATTTCCGCTGAGTGTGAATACATTTCTTACGAAATTTGCTGTTGCAGAACCCTGATAGCTTCCTCTAGTGGATCAAAAATACGCACAGAAAGCGGCAAACCATTCTGAACTATGCTTTGGTATAAAACCGGAAGTTCCGTACAGCCCAGCACGACATCAGAAACGGGAGCACTTTCCAAGAACGCATGGAAAGCCTCTATGCTTTCTTCTGGAATCTCCGGCTGTTGTTTCACGACCTCGATGAATGCTCGAATCTCTCGCATCTGCTGTTCCGGATACTGCACGCGCACGTCCTCGAGATAGTGGTCATACATCCGCGTCGCAACCGTTCCCTCGGATGCCAGGACCCATACTTCATCGCAATGTGCACGCCGGATAGCATCTGCGCATAATTGCAAGATATTGACGAAAATGACGTCCGAAAAATGCTCCGATAGATACGGCAGAAAATAATGCGCCGTGTTGCAAGCCAAGATGACATAGAGTTTGCCGTCCTGCTCCTGCCAGGCCTGGCGCATCATATCAACGGAAGCACACAACATTCTTTTCAATCGCTCAGTATCCTCATCATAGAGAATGGCACGCACGCGGCTTGGCATTGTGCAAAAATTGTCCACGACGATATGTGGCCTCTCCCATTCCTTTTTCGCAGGAAACGCCTGCAACAACCGCTGATAAAATCCCAGCGTGGCAAACGAGCCCATGCCGCCGACGATTCCTATGACATCCCGATACATGAAACAATCCTCCCTGCCCTGCTTTGCTGTCCCCGTCATCCTCACGCCTCCTGCGAAAACGACCCCACAAATTTCAGCGCATGGCGGTAGTCTTCGATCGTATCGATGTCACAGGCACGCACATGGATGCCGCGCATGGGGAGCAATGGTTCGAGCTGATTATAGACATTTTCCGACGTATATCGGACATGCTCACGCTTGAGACAGCACGGCCCCGTCCATTCATATTCACCTTCACGCCGTGAAAAGGAAAGCACCTGCCCATTCTCATCCGTCTTGACATAGACACCATCCTCGGACATCTTGTCCGCATAGGCAATCCACTCGCCCGGCGTTTCGAGCAGCTTCTTCATGTCATCGGGATGAATCAGCAGGTCGCCGTCATATTCGAGCGCGTAGCCGCCACCATGTCGCGCACCATAATAGTAGCTCGCGCCTGTCTTTGTCTCAAAATAATTGTGATTATAAACAAAGATCGCGTCAGGACGATACTTCCGCACTTCCTCGATGACGTCATTTGCCTGGAATCCGACGACGATGCGGATGTCCTGCACGTCACGGAAAAGGTCGAGCTGCCAATGGATCAGCGTCTTGCCGCCGATGTCGATGAGTGCCTTTGTCTTGCCAAGCCCAAGACGCGAGCCGATGCCCGCACAGCTCAGGATAACTGATGGAGTTGTCTGCATAATGCCGCCTCATTCAATACGAGATAATCCGCTACCGTCAACACGCCTGGCACGGGATCGTGCGTCAGCGCCGAAGCAATCGAGATGTCGGCCACGCGCATGGCCTCGACGTCGTTGTTGCCATCGCCAATGAATACAACACGCCGCCCGAGCCCCTGATACCGCTGTACCACATCTTCTTTATGAAGGATATGCGTGAGCTTTGCCACACGGTTTTCCTCGATGACCGCTTCTGATGAATCACATTCACAGCCAAGCCGTGCTGCAAGCTCTTCAATCCATGGCCGGAGATTGCCTGTCGCAATGCTGCATTGCTCCGAATGCTCCCGAATGAACTGCGCGACACCCTCGTGCAGCTGTACACCACCGAGCAGATGCGCGACCTCATCAACGGGGAGCTCTCCGAGAATATAAATCCGTCGGATGAACGATTCAACGAACGGGATATTGCCCCGCACCGTCTTTTCCGTCAGCGCCTCGATTTCCGCCGTCACGCCGAAATGCTCCGCGATGAGCGGCAATGTCTCCTCCTGCGTGATCGTCCCGTCGAGGTCAAAGATGAATTGCGTTGCTTCTTCCTTCATTTCACCCCTCCGTCAATCACGAGCTGCGCATAGAGCGACCCAAAAATATTTTCCGCCGCCGTATGATGTGTTGCGTGATAGTAGTCAAGATACTTTGCGAAGAACGCTTCACGCTCTGGCTGCTTCGGATCTCTCCCATCAAAAACAACCTTTTGCAGGAAGCGCTCAATGGCAGCTGCATCTCCGCCGTCTGCCTGATACAGTAGTTGCAGAATCATCTGTCCAAACTCATTGAATTCTTGATCGTGCCTCCGAAGCTGGAGCATCGGTTTGTCAACAAAGAGATATTCCGCCATAAAAGAAGCACTATCATTCAGTATCGCATCCGATTCTTGGAACAATCGATGATATTCTCCTGTCAACTGTACCGTCGCATTTGGCAATGTTTCCCATGCAGCCAGATATGCATCCCACTCCGCCTGGCTTTTGAAAATGCCATAACGGATTGCCTTCATCCCCAGCTGCGGATGCGGCTTGAAGACCCAGACGGTCTCCTTGCGGTATTTCTTTGCCAGCTCCAGCATCAGTTTTCCATTCTGAGCAAAGGTCGAGAGTGTGACAATGTCCTGCGGCGTAAAGGAATGATGCGGCGAATAGATGATTTTCTTTGCCTGCGGTGTACCATTCGCTTCAAGGAGCGGCGTCCATAAAGATGGTTCTTTCGTAGTCGCGGAAAAATACGCATCCATTTTCGGATAGCCCGTATAACGGCAGTTTTCATTGCCGCTGAAACAGTATTTCTGCGCCATCTGCAGAGAGAACGCATCTTCCTGGAAAATCAGCTAGGAAAGATTGTGAAGCTCCTGATTGTATTGGTCGTATGTAAACGTATGGTCTGCATTTGATGCCACGAAATACCCATACGGAATATACGTATGCAGCGTCGTCAACGGGAAGTTCCAGATGCGCAGATCGCCTTGGAAAAGGTACATCCACGGCGACAGCCAGATGCAGATGTCGGGATGGACGGGAAGTTCCTGCCACGTATATTCCCGCTGCTCCTTCGTGTTGAAATTCTCGACGAGGCGCAGTCCCCGACGCTGGATATCCTGCACGAAGGCATCATATTCCTTCTGGTTTTCCTGCTCCTCTGCCGGCTTCGTGCGGCTGCGCAGGGCGAAGACATAAGGCTCGAAAACATTTGAATGCTCGAGCAGCCAATAGAGCTCATCTCCGATCCATTCGCTCGAATACCCGCACAGGATGCCCACGACGATTTTGCGGTGCAAGCTCGTCAGATGATGCGCGACCTTTCGAAAAAGGCGCTGGCGAAATGCGGCATAGAGCGCTCCGCCGTCCGGCATCTGTCCTGCCAGATTTTTGAGTTCCAAGAGATGCTGGTAGCGATACCCGCCCAGTTGCTCGTCCGTCAGTGTCTCCGCTGACAGACGGTAAAGCAAGTCCAAGGAACGAATTTGTAGATTCATTGTCAGCCTCCTTGTATATTCCTTCGAGGAAATTATAGCCCATTGTCACTGCTTTTCCTTGCTCTTCCAATAAAATCTCTGTAAAATAAGAAGCAAGAAAGGCGGTGAGCCTATGGCAGAAAAGGATATTGCAGAAAAGCAACTGCTATCATATGCAGATGTATTTGCAAATATCATGAATGTTATCTTGTTTCAAGGTGACGAGGTCGTCCATCCAGAAGAACTAACTGACGTGCTGCCGCAATCGACATACAAAGTGGACGGAAAACTGAGACAGCAGGAACGCGATGTTGCGAAACTCTGGAAAAACAGCGAACTCCGCCTCGCACTTTTTGGCATTGAGAATCAATCGGCCGTTGACCGCACGATGCCGCTCCGTATCATAGGGTATGACGGCGCAGCCTATCGTAACGAGCTAAATGACAAAAATGAAAAGATGTACCCCGTTGTGACAGTTGTGCTCTATTTCGGCTGTGAGCAGCGATGGAAGAAGCCCCGCTGCCTGAAAGATTGTTTCCAGATTCCCGAACGCCTGAATCCCTATGTCAGTGATTACCACATCAACGTAATCGAAGTTGCCTGGCTGCCAGATGAAATGATTGCAAAGTTTTCGAATCCCTTCCGCATGGTTGCAGAGTATTTCAGCCAGATGCGAAAGGATCAGGAGTATCATCCGAGCGAAGAAGCCGTTCGGCACGCAAAGGAAATGCTCGACTTGATGGCGCTGCTGACAGATGATGTTCGATTTACCGAAGCGAAAGAAAATGTGAAGGAAGGAGAGTCGATGACAATGCGTTCCATTCTTTTAGACAAGATCGAAGCTCGCGGAGAGGCGCGCGGGGAAGCTCGCGGAGAAGCGCGCGGGGAAGCTCGCGGGGAAGCTCGCGGGGAGGCTCGTGGCACGGAAAAAACCTGGGTGGCATCCGCGCGAAATATCATGAAAAATATGCAGCTGACCGCTCAGCAAGCAGTCGAAGCGATCTCCGTCCCAATGGATCTCCGCGCAAAAGTTCTCGAACAACTCTGAGGCTCTCCAGACAAGGCTCTGCCGTAGGCAGGGCCTTGTTTTTATTTTCCCTGCTCACAACGACTTTGATGACAGACCGCATACAGTTCAGAGCCAACTTCCGGCAGGTCTTCACTCAAGCGATAAAGGCCATCGAGCACATTTTCGTCAATGATATGGTGCTCGAGGCATGCTTCCATCTGTTGATGCGTGAACGGCTTGACAAAGAAGCTGCCCATTTCATCCACGGCAAAGCCTGCTTGGCCGAGCAGTGCCGCAAAGGATGCACAATCAAAAACACGATGCTGCTGGTATGCCTGGTTACGCTCCGTCATCACATGCGTATCGGCAATATATCCTGACCGCAGGCCGAGGAGTCGGTGCAGGCTGTTCGCATTTGGCACATTGAGCAGGACACGCGTTTCCGAACTGCATAGTTGGCGAATGCCATTCAGGATTGCTAACGGCTGCTCCACTTCGTGCAACAAGCCCGTACACACAATCAGGTCAAACGCCCCCCCAGAATGCACACAGCATTCCTTCAGCAAAGCGGCCTCCTCATCAAAGAATCGATGAAGGCAATGAATGCGGTCATCTTCCTTCGATGCTCGTTCAGCTGCTGCATAAAAGGCATCTGCCGGTTCTACAACGACCCACTGTGAAAAGCTGTCCTGGGG
>OMZR01000138.1 GCA_900315575.1 uncultured Veillonellaceae bacterium | reverse complement strand
AACCTTTTCATACTGTTCATATTGGTTTTCGCCGCATTCTGTGTGGCTTGTTTGCCATGCTGGAAGATCGATATTCGCTACTGTCGTTGTTTCAAACTTATATTTCCCTCTTTTATTCTTCGTGATGATGGTCGTGGCAGACGTGCGGCTGCTCGGCGGCGCAGATGGCATCGATGGCGGCCTTTGCATCGTCGGCACCATAAATGGCGCTGCCCGCCACAAGGACATTGGCGCCCGCGGACGTCACGAGCGCGGCCGTCTCGGGATTGATGCCACCATCGACTTCGATGTCGCAGTCATAGCCGAGGTCATGGATTTCATGCGAAAGCATATGAATCTTATCGAGCGTTGAAGGAATGAACTCCTGCCCGCCAAAACCCGGATTGACCGTCATGATGAGCACCATGTCAACATCCTGCACGAGCTCCTCGATCATCGCGAGCGACGTGCCCGGATCGATGGCGATGCCAGCTTTGCAGCCCGCTTCATTGATTTCCTGAATCAGGCGGTGCGGATGCTTCGCGGCCTCGACATGGAACGTGATGATGTCAGCACCAGCCTCGGCAAACGCCTGGACCTGCGTCTCAGGATGCTCGACCATCAGATGTACGTCGAACGTGGCCTTCGTGGTCTTGCGCAGCGACTTCACGACGGGCGAACCAATCGTGATGTTTGGGACGAAGGTTCCGTCCATGACATCGATATGGATATAGTCCGCACCGGCATCGACGACGCGCCGGACTTCATCGCCGAGCTTGCTGAAATCAGCGGAAAGGATGGAAGGGGCAATCTTGATCATATAGAGACCTTCTTTCATTATATGTTTATCTCAATACTTCTTCTGATTGGCATGAATCTCTTCGAGAATCGAAAGGTATGCGTCATACCGCTCCTGCGGGATGTTCCCTGCCGCAACGGCCTCTTTGACGGCGCAGTCGGGTTCGTGGCTATGTGAGCACGGCGAAAAGCGGCAGTGGCCAAGGTACGGGCGGAACTCTGGGAAATACGACGGCAGCAGCTGCTCGTCAATCCCATCGAGCTCCATCGAGGAAAACCCCGGCGTATCGACGATATAGCCGCCCGCGAACGGCAGGAGCTCCGCAACGCGCGTCGTATGGCGGCCGCGCTTGATTTTCTCGCTGACATGACCTGTCTGGAGCGAAAGCCCAGGCTCGATGGCGTTCAAAAGCGATGACTTGCCGACGCCGGACGGCCCAGCAAAGCAGGTGATATGGCCTGAAAGCTCGCGCCGCAGTGCATCGACGCCCGCACCTGTCTGCGCTGAGACATGGAGGACTTGGTAGCCCGCCGACTCGCAGATTTTGAATGCTTCATCAGCAGCTGGCGGCAGGTCGCTCTTGTTGACGCAGACGAGGATGCGCGCGAGCCCCGACCACTCGGCCAGCACGAGAAAGCGCGAGACGAGCAGCGGATGCGGGTCAGGCTGCGCCGCCGCAAATGTCAGCACGACCTGGTCGACATTGGCGACGAGCGGCCGCCGCATGAGGCTTTCGCGCGGCAGCAGCCGCTCGACAACACCCGTCCCGTCTGGCAGAAGCCTCACGTCGACAAGGTCGCCCGGATACACCCCCTGCCGCTTCTTGAACTTTCCGCGGAGCTTGCAAGTGACGAGAGCACCCTCCGTCTCTACGTAGAAGAAACTGTTATACGCTTTGATGACACGGCCTTGTGGCATACCATCGTCCTTTCTCTCGAAACGTCACTTCGTCTTTGTCGTCTCGTTCTTCTTTGGCGGCTCTTGCTTTTCGGAGGTCTTTGTCTTTTCCTGCGTCTTCGTCTGCGACGATGCTTCTGCAATCACGAGGTCGACGCTTGTTCCCGCTTCGACTTCGCTGCCACCCGCCACGGACTGGCTGATGACGGTGCCGGCCGCCTGGCTGCTCTGCTGTTTCGTAACGCTGCCGACAGAAAGGCCGCGAGCAGTCAGAGCGTTCTGTGCATTTTCGAATGTCGCGCCCGTCACAGTCGGCACGGAGACTTTCTTTGTCTTCGGGCCCTTGCTGACGATGATGTCAACTTCCTGGCCCTTGCTGATCTTGCTGCCAGCCTTCGGGTCCTGCGAAATGACCGTGCCCGCTTCCTCGTCGGAATTCTTCTCATAGACCGTGCCGAGCTTCAGTCCCATCTTCTGGATCTTCGCCTCAGCCTCCGACTTCGTCAAACCTTGGAGATCTGGCATCGTGAGCTCTTCGCCGCCCTTGCTGACGTAGATTGTGACAAGGCGTTCCTCCTTGACTTTCGAGCCCGCTTCCGGCGTCTGCGAGACGACCTGTCCCGGCGGCACGTCGGCGCTGTACGTCTCCGCGACATTGACGCGGAGCTTCTTGTCTTCGAGGATCTGGCGCGCCAGCGTCATCTGCTTTCCGACAACATCCGGCACGACAACTTCATTCGTGCTCCAGAACTTGCCAAACGACAGGAACGCGCCGACGCCGAAACCGAGAATCAGCACGAGCACGAGGCCGAAAATGAACTTCTTCGAGCGGAAAAATGACGTCTTCTCCGGCTCGGGCTCATAGCCCTGCGGCTCATACTGCGGCTGGTACGCGGGCTGCGGGGCCCTGCGAGACGGGATGCCGCCTGGAGCCGCAGCGCCGACACGCGGCAAGACCTGCGTCGCATAGGGGTCGGGCGCCGCGGCAGGCGCGCTGCCATTCATCATGGCTTTCGCCTGCTCGACTTCATGCACGACCTCTTCGCTCGACGGCCGCATGGCCGGGTCTTTTGCCATCATGCGCGAGACGAGCGCCTCGACGACGGGCGGGATGTCCGGGTCGATGCGGCGCACGGGCGTCGGCTCGTCCTGCAGGTGCTTCATGGCGATGGAGACGGGGTTCTCGCCTGTGAATGGCAGTTCGCCCGTCAGCATTTCATAGAGCACGACGCCAAGCGAATAGACATCGGACTTCGGCGTGATCATCGTGCCTTTCGCCTGCTCCGGCGAGAAATAATGCACGGAGCCGATAACGTTGCCACTGTAGGTCATCGTCGATTCCGTCACAGCACGCGCGATGCCGAAATCAGCCACTTTTGCTGTCTGGTCGTTCATCATGAGAATGTTGTGCGGCTTGATGTCGCAGTGCACGAGGCCGTGTGCATGCGCGTGCGCGAGCGCCTCGGCGATTTCACCCGTGATCGTCAGCGCCTCTTCAGGCGCGAGGTGGCCGCGCTGCTGGATGAGCTCCTTGAGCGTGCGCCCCGGCACGTACTCCATGACGATATAGTGGTCATCCCCTGAGGCGCCGACGTCATAGATGTTGACGATGTTCGGATGGGAGAGGCGGGCCGCCGCCTGCGCTTCCCGATGGAACTTTTCGATAAATTCTTCATCGCTTTGGAACTGCGCGTGCAGAATCTTCACGGCCACGGGGCGGTCGAGCAAGCGGTCCTGCGCTTTGTAGACGTCGGCCATCCCGCCGCCGCCGACCCGTTCCAGCAGCTCATAGCGCTGATCCAGAACACGGTTCGTCATATAGGTCTCCCCCATTCATTCCCTTTCAATCTCTCATTCCATGCTGAGCACAATCTTGCGGGCGATTGGCGCGGCTTCAATGCCGCCGCCGCCGCTGTTTTCCACGATGATAGCAAAGGCGATCTTGCGCCCGCCGACGTCGGCCGAGCCGATGAACCACGCATGGTCCTTGCCCTGCGCGTTCTCGGCCGTACCCGTCTTGCCTGTCACGCGGATGCCGCTCACGCGGGCGGCCGTTCCCGTGCCCTGCGTGACGACTTTTTCCATATATGAATCAATGAGCGCGGCGCGCTCCGGCGTCGTCGCATCGAACCATTTTTTTGGAGTGCCTTCTCGCACCGTGAGGCCGCTTGGCGTCACGACGGACTGCACGATATACGGCTCCATGACCGTGCCATGATTCGCAAAGGCGGACGCGAGGAGCGCCATTTCCATCGGCGTCACGAGGAGCGAGCTCTGGCCGATGCCGACCTGCGCCATGTCGCCTTGTCCGAGATTCTTGAAATCGGGCAGGTGTGCCGACTCGCTCGCGAGGTCGCCCGTGAGCTCCTTCGTGAAACCAAAGCGCTTGAACGCCGTGCCGAGCTTCTTGCCGCCAAGACGCATGGCCAGCGTGCCGAATGTCACGTTGCATGATTCCGTGATGGCCTTTTCGAGGTTCACTTTGCCGTGCACCTCGCCGTGGCTCTCACGGATCGTCTGGCCGCCGCCGACATCGAGCTGGCCGTCGCAGTCAAAGATTTCCGTCTCATCCGTCACGCCCTCAGCGAGCGCAGCATCGGCCATCATCGGCTTGATCGTCGAGCCCGGCGGATACATGCCATAGAGCACGCGGTTGAGAAGTGCACCGTCCGCCTGCTGGCTCAGGCTGTCCCAGTTCGCTTCGACGCTCGCGGGGTCATACGATGGACAGCTCACCATCGCGAGCACGGCGCCCGTCGTCGCGTCGAGCACGACGGCCGCGCCGCGCCGTCCCGCAAACGCATCATAGGCGGCCTGCTGGACATCGGCGTTGATTGTCAGATGGACGTCATTGCCACGGTCGGCCTGCAAGAGTTCCGACACGGGCCCGAGGCGGTTCATTTCCTCCGTGCGGCCGAGCAGGTCCTGATTCGCCCGCCCTTCGATGCCCGCACTGCCGATGCGCTCGCCGATGTAGCCCGTAACGGGCGCAAGCGCCGCGCCCATTGGGTACGTGCGTTCACCGGGCGCCGTGCTCTGCGCGAGTGCGCGCCCTTTCGCATCGAGAATCGAACCGCGCTGGACTTCGGCCTCGGCCTGCGCACTGCGCTGGTTCAGCGGATGATGCGCGAGCTTTTCCGCGCCGAATGTCTGAAGGTACGCGATGTAGAGCCCGAGCACCAGGAGCAGCGCGAGCAGGCAACTCGCGACATGCAACACAAAACGCTTTGTCGCGCGTTCCTTTTCATGGGATGTCTTCTGCATCATGCTGCCGCCTCCTTTCGCGAGAGAACGGCGAGCAGGCCGAGCAGGATGAAGCCCGAGACCATCGAGCTGCCGCCATAGCTCACGAAGGGCAATGTGATGCCCGTGAGCGGCAGAAATTTCGTCACGCCTGCCATGATGATGAAGGCCTGCAGCAGGAACACGACGCTTGTGCCCGCGGCCAGCAAAATGCGCTCGACGCTCGTGCAAGCAAGCGCTGTGCGGATGCCGACAATAAAGAATACACCATAGGCCACGACGAGTGTCAGTGCACCGATGAGGCCAAGCTCCTCGGCAATGGCCGCGAAAATGAAGTCCGTATGGACTTCTGGGATGAGTCCCGGATGGCCATGCGCAAAGCCCGTGCCCCAGACACCACCCGAGCCAAACGCGAACAGCGACTGCACGACCTGATAGGCCATGCCATTCGGGTCAACCCAGGGATTCCACCAGATGTCAAAGCGTACGCGCACATGGCCGAACATCGCATAACTTGCGGCGGCCGCGAGGCCGAAGACTGCGAGCGCAATGACAACATACGAGCGGCTGCCCGTCGCCATATACGTCATGAAAATCGCGATACCGAAGAACAGCAGCGCCGACCCGAGATCGCGCGCCACGACGAACATCAGGATCGCCATGCCCCAGATGCAGAGCAGCGGCGCGATGAACCGGAGCGGCGGCAGGCGGAAAAAGCCAAGCCAGCGCCGCGTCTTCGTCAGCACATCCTGATGGTCGGCGAGATACGCCGAGAGGAACAGCACGAGCAGGATCTTCGAGAACTCCGACGGTTGCACCTGCACGGGCCCAAGCACGAGCCAATTGCGGCTGCCGCCGATTTCCGTGCCGAACACGAGCGGCAATGCCAGGAGCACGAGGCACGCAAGCCCCAGAATGTACTGGTACGCCGTCAGCCCCACGATCTGGCGGCCGAGGCGCAGCATGATAAGAAAGACAACCATGCCGATCAGCAGCCACCTGAGCTGCGGAATCAGCAGACTCGGTTTCAGCCGTGCAATCTCGATGACGCCAACGTTCGCAAAGAACAGCGAGAGCGGCAGCAGCCATGGCGAAAGCCTTGCGCGCAGCACGATAGACTGCAGCAGCACCGCCACGATGGCGACAGCCGCGAGCCATGGCAACGCGAGGAAATCAAACGTTTCGGGCTTTCGAAGATACAGCACGCCAATGCCGAACAGGACGAGGAACAGCGAAAGCCCCAAAAGGCCCCAGCTCTTTCGCGCCGCGGGAAACGGCTTCTGCGCCCCATGTTTCCGATGCGTCATGAGAACATCACCACCACAGCCGTGATGTTGTCGCGCCCGCCCGCATCATTCGCGGCCGTGCCGAGCGCGTAGGCGGGATCATTCGAGTGCTCCGAGAGGATGCGGGCGATGTCCGCGTCCTCGACCATGTTCGTCAGGCCATCCGTCGCAAGCAGCAGCATGTCGCCTTTCTGCAACGCGAGGCGGCCCGTATCGACTTCGACGCCCGGCTCGACGCCGACGGCACGCGTCAGCACA
>OMZR01000215.1 GCA_900315575.1 uncultured Veillonellaceae bacterium | reverse complement strand
CCGAAGGCCTTGGAAGAGATTCTCTCGAAGACGCATCTTGTCAGGAATGACATCGATTATTATGTTTTCCATCAAGCAAATCGATTTATGCTCCAGTATCTGCAGCAAGAATGCGGGCTGGAGGGCTTGCCGTATTGGAATGATGTCGCAGAAATAGGAAATACAGTATCGAGCTCGATTCCCATTGCGCTCTGCGATATGATGCAGGCGAACGCAGGCAGAGAATTGCATCATGTCCTGCTCATGGGGTTCGGCGTTGGCCTGTCATGGGGTGGCTGTGTCGTAGATCTGACACATATGCGCACGAAGTGCTAGCGACAATTGGCTGTACAACTGCAACAGGGATTTTCCTCATCTGGAAAGCAAGGAAAGCAAAAGGAGCTGCGACACCATTTCGGTGCCGCAGCTCCTTTTTTGAGCTTCTGATATTTTGCGCAAAAGATCAGAGAGCGCGCTCGACCTTGCCGGAACGGAGGCAGCGCGTGCAGACGTTGATGCGTTTGACCTCGCCGTCGACGATCGCGCGGACGCGCTGGATGTTCGGCTTCCAGGAACGCTTCGTCTTCAGGTGGGAGTGGCTGACATTGTTGCCAGAGAGCTCGCCCTTGTTGCAGATTTCGCAAACATGTGCCATGTCGGTACACCTCCTTGGTTACGAATCTAAGAGAAATCTGGGTTTTGATTTCCTAGTTCAGAGTCGGTGGGGAGCCGCGGCTCCCGCACACAATGAGTGTATTATAGCATAACGTCGGAGGGGATGCAAGTATTTTTCCTTGACACCCATCAGACGCTTGTAATTTCGTCCGAATCTTGATAAACTGAGAGAACAGGAAATCTGCTGCCGAAAGAGGGATGACGTATGGAAATCATGAAGAGCCGGCCGGGGGAGTCGCTTGCGACGTTTTCCCGGCGGGCGCACCGCCATGCACGGGGGACGGCCGTCATGCTGTTCCTGACGCCGCAGGACACGCTCCAGGAGGCGGCGCGGCGCATGCACGAAGCGTTCTCCGAGAGCATGACGCTCGGGCTCGAGTCCGTGCGCATCTTTGACGGCGACCATCTCGACGAAGACCGCATGATGCTGTTCCTGTTTGGAAAGGAAGACCCGGACATCCTCGCAGATGCGATGCTGCTCGAAAACATCAGCGAGGCGCCCGTGCAGTACGTGCTCGAGGTGCAGCGCAAGGTCTGCGGCCTCGGCGTGGCGAACATGGACACGGTCTGCCTCGAGTTCTGCACGAACAGCGAGGGCAAGCTCGTGACGACGCTGACGGCGATGCTCGCGCCGCTCGGCGTGCCGCTCTTCGGCGGGACGGCGTTCCATACGGACGTGATGGTGAAAGACCCGCTGACGGTGCGGTTCCAGGTGGCATGGCAGGGCCGCGTCTACGAAGATGCCTGCATCGCGCTGTTCCTCAAGAACCTGCACGGCCGCGCGATGCTGTTCCGCGAAATCTTTTACGCCGCGCGGCCGGGCGCGCCGATGCACCTTGCGACAAAGGTCGATCTCCAGACGCGGCGGCTCATCGAACTTGACGACCGCCCGGCGGCGGACGTCTACAGCGAGGAGACGGGCATCGGAAAGGACCGGATCCTCGAGCACGTCCTCGACCGGCCGATCGGGCGCATGCTCGGCAGCGAAGTCTTCGTGATCTCGATGCGCGGCGTGGAGCCGGACGGCTCGGTGTCCACGGTGAAGACGGTGAACCTCAATGATGCAATCTACATCCTTGATTCGGAGGACTACGACCGCATCGCACAGGAGACGTCGGAGCGCATCTGCCGCGAGGTACCGCACCGGATGTTCGTCTTCACAATCGAGTGCTACCATCGCTACCAATATTATGAGCGGCACGGCATCACGGAGCAGGTCGTCTGCGCACGATCGGCATCGCTCGGGTCGTACTACGGCGCCGTGAGCGGCGGCGAGCAGCTGCGCGGGCAGAACGCGAACCAGACAGGGCTGTTCCTCGTGTTCGAAGGAGAGGAGGGGACGAAGTTTGAAACAACGACAGTAGCGAATATCGATCTTCCAGCATGGCAAACAAGCCACACAGAATGCGGCGAAAACCAATATGAACAGTATGAAAAGGTT
>OMZR01000134.1 GCA_900315575.1 uncultured Veillonellaceae bacterium | reverse complement strand
TCCTCGATTTCGCCATACTGCAGGTTCACGAGCGCCGCGCGCGCGACGCCGTTGACGTCGAAGCCATGATGCTCGTAAAAGCGCCGATCCTCGACGGCCACGACGGCATCTTTGAGGTCCTGCGGAATCTTGTCGATCGTGACATAGCCGTCGCGGTTCACGCGGCTGCTCACGGCGCGCCGCAAAAAAACGAGGCGGCTCAACCGGTCGAGTGTGCTGACAGGTACATCCTCGGTCGCATAGCCGGACGGCAGCTGCTGTTCGAGCTTTGGCAGAAAATCACCGATGCCCTGCCACGTGCGCGGCAGAAAGATGTTGCCGCCGCCCGCGAGCAGGAACGTGCAGCCAAAGACGATGGCGAGAAATGCGAAAAAGCGCAGCGGGTGGAAGCCCCGCCGACGGGAAGACTTGCTCATGAAGAAACTCCTTTCGGGATTTCGGAAAACTGCTTCCATTATACCATAGCGGCGCAAAAGATTTTTCGCTTTGGATACAAAAAACACTTGCATTTTTATACGGCAAAGTCGTATAATTATAAACATCAATTCACGAGCCGTCCATGCACGATGCACAAGCTTGGGCGCAGCTCGGAGGAGGTATGACGGTATGACAAAAAAGGTCAGCGTCCTCGGCGCGACCGGATATGCGGGGGCGGAGCTTCTCCGGATCCTCTACAGCCACCCGCAGGCAGAGGTCGTCCACATCACATCGGAGAGCCACACGGGCGAGCCCATCGCCGCGCTCTATCCGCATCTGCGAGGTCTCTATGACCTGACGCTCGAAAGCATGAAGGACATCGAGGCCATTGGCAAGGACAGCGATTTCGTCTTCATCGGCCTGCCGCATGGCCACGCGATGGAGGTCGGCAAGGCCCTCAAAGACCTGCCGACACGCATCATCGACCTCGGTGCGGATTTTCGGTTTGCTGACCCGGATGTCTATGAGGCCTGGTACCACGTCGAGCACACGTACCGCGACGCCCCGCGCGTCTATGGTCTCGCCGAGCTCAACCGCGCGGCCATCAAGGACGCGAAAATCATCGGCAATGCCGGCTGCTTCACGACGGCCAGCATCCTCGCGCTCGCGCCGCTCGCGGCTTCGCACCTCATCGACACGAAAAGCATCATCGTCGATGCGAAGTCCGGCGTCACAGGGGCGGGCAGGGGACCGAAGCTCGCGAACCATTTCCCCGAGCTCTATGACAACTTCCGCGCCTACAATGTCGCGCATCACCGCCATACGCCAGAAATCGAGCAGGCCATCGCCGAAATCTCGGACGAGGAAACGCTCATCAACTTCACGCCGCACCTCGTCCCGATGGGCCGCGGCATCCTCGCGACATGCTATGCAAACCTCAAAGACGGCGCGACGCCGGAGCTCGTTGATGCGGCCTATGAAAAGCTCTATGGCAAGGAGTTCTTCATCCGCTTGCTCGGCCGGAGTGGCTACCCGTCGACGAAGGAAGTCCGCGGCTCGAACTATTGCGACATCGCCTGGCACATCGACGAGCGCACGCACCGCGTCATCGCGCTCTCGGCGATCGACAACCTCGTCAAAGGCGCGGCAGGCCAGGCCGTGCAGAACTTCAACATCGCCTGCGGGTTCGATGAAAAGACTGCTTTGGACGTTGTTCCCATGTATCCATAAAATCTCGAAATTTACCTATAGGAGGTTTCCCATATGTTCTCTGAAAAAAATGCCAAGCTTGGCGTCACGTTCCCGAAGGGCTTTTCCGCTGCTGGCGTGAAGGCCGGCATCAAGAAGAGCGGCAATCCGGACCTCGCCGTCATCTATACGAAGACGGAGGCAGTTGTCGCCGGCACGTTCACGCAGAACCAGGTTGCGGCGGCTCCGGTCTTTGCATCGAAAAAAGTCGTTGCCACGGGCACGGCACATGCCGTCGTTTCGAATTCCGGATGCGCCAATGCCTGCACGGGCGCTGTCGGTGATGCTGACGCGAAGAAGACGCAGGAAGTCGCGGCTGCGGCACTCGGCTGCGATCCGCTGGACGTCATCGTCGGCTCGACGGGCGTCATCGGCGTGCCGCTGCCGATGAACAAGGTCGAGGCAGGCGTCAAGCAGGCCGTGTCCGAGCTCGATCCCGAGGGCAGTGAAAAGGCCGCGAACGCCATCATCACGACGGACACGCATACGAAATCCTGCTCGACGACGGTGAACATCGGCGGCAAGGACGTCCGCTTCGGCGCGATTGCGAAGGGCTCCGGCATGATCCGTCCGAACATGGCGACGATGCTTTGCTATATCACGACGGATCTCGCCATCGACCAGAAGCTGCTGCAGGAAGCGCTCTCGACGGTCGTCGAGACGACGTTCAACATGATTTCGATTGACGGCGACATGAGCACGAACGACATGGTCATCGTCATGGCGAACGGCGAGGCCGGCAACGCGAAAATCACAGAAAAGGGCGCAGACTACGACAAGGTCGTCGAGGTGCTCCATGCCATTTCCGAAGGCATGGCGGAGCGCATCGCTTCCGATGGCGAAGGCGCGACGAAGTTCCTCAAGATCCACGTCCATGGCACGAAGTCGTTTGCCGATGCCAAGACGGTCGGCATGGCCGTTGCGAACAGCCCGCTCGTCAAGACGGCGTTCTTTGGCGAAGACCCGAACTGGGGCCGCGTCATCTGCGCTGTCGGCTATGCCGGCGTCCCAATGGATCCCGAAAAGACGGTTGTCTCCTTTGGCGGCATCCCGGTCTATGCGCATGGCGTCGGCGCGAATGCCGACAAGGACGCGCTCGCGAAGGCCATGGCCGAGCATGACATCGTGATCGACATCGACCTCGCGGACGGCCCAGAGGAAGCCACGGTCTTCTCGTGCGACTTCTCGTATGAGTACGTCAAGATCAACGGCGAGTACCACACCTGATCGGAGGCGCCCCATATGTTTACCTCCGAAGACAAGGCGGCCATCCTCGTCGATGCGCTGCCATATATCCAGGAATTCTACGGCAAGACCGTCGTCATCAAGTACGGCGGCAACGCCATGGTCAGCGACGACCTCAAGGAAAAGGTCATGGAGGACATCGCGCTCCTCAAATACGTCGGCGTGCGGCCTGTCATCATCCATGGCGGCGGCCCGGAAATCACAGGCTTCCTCAAAAAAGTGGGCAAGGAGACGTCGTTTGTCTCCGGCCTGCGTGTGACGGACGAGGAGACGGTCGAAATCGCCGAAATGGTCCTCGACGGCAAGGTCAATTCCGAAATCGTGAACCTGCTCAACCACCGCGGTGTCAAGGCCGTCGGCATCTCGGGCAAGGACGCGGGCCTCATCCGCGCGAAAAAGAAGCTCGCGACGGTCTATGACGGCGACGACAAGAAAAAGGTCGATATCGGCTATGTCGGGCAGGTCGAGGACGTCGATACAGGCATCCTCGATGACCTGCTCGAGGGCGGCTACATCCCCGTCATTGCGCCGATCGGCGTCGACGAAGACGGCATGAGCTACAACATCAATGCCGACTATGTCGCGGCTGAAATCGCAGGCGCGCTCCATGCGGAAAAGCTGCTGCTGCTGACGGACATCGAAGGCGTCTACAAGGACTACCACGACAAGACGACATTCCTCTCGTCGCTGACGCAGTCCGAGGCGCGTGAGTACATCAAGACGGGCGTCATCAGTGGCGGCATGATCCCCAAGATCGAAGCCTGCCTCCGCGCCCTCGACGCTGGCGCCGGCAAGTCGCATATCATCGACGGCCGCCTGCCGCATGCGATCCTCTTGGAGCTTTTGACGTCGAAAGGTATCGGAACGCAGGTAGAAAGGTGATTTCATGACAGAAGCAGATCAACAGATTTTCGATGAAGACAAGGGCGCGTACCTCCCGGTCTTCTCGCGTTATCAGATCGTCCTCGACCATGGCGAGGGGGCGTATGCCTATGACATCGACGGCAACAAGTACCTCGACTTCCTCGGCGGCATCGCCGTCAATGTCCTCGGCCATGGCTATGCACCGCTCGTGAAGGCCATTTCCGAGCAGGCGGGAAAGATGATTCATTGTTCGAATCTCTACTATACGAAGGCGCAGGCTGACGCGGCTGCGAAGCTCGTGAAGCTTTCGGGCCTCGGCAAGGCGTTCTTTGGCAATTCGGGCGCCGAGGCCAACGAGGGCGCCATCAAGGTCGCGCGCAAGTACGCTCACCAGACGAATCCTGAGAAATCCACGATCCTGACGGCCTGGAACAGCTTCCATGGCCGCACGATCGCGACGCTGACGGCGACGGGGCAGACGCATTACCACGAGGGTTTCGGTCCGCTGCCCGACGGCTTTGACTACGTCCATTACAACGACCTCGCCGAGCTCGAAAGCAAGATGAATGACAAGACGTGTGCCGTCATGCTCGAGACGATCCAGGGCGAGGGCGGCGTCTACACGCCGGCGCCGGGCTACCTCGAAGGCGTGCGGAAGCTCTGCGACAAGTACCATGCCCTGTTGATTTTCGATGAAATCCAGGCGGGCATCGGTCGCAGCGGCAAATTCTTCGCCTATGAGAAATACGGCGTCAAGCCCGACATCGTGACGCTCGCGAAAGGCCTTGCCGGCGGCGTACCGATCGGCGCCTTTATCACGACGAATGAAGCGGCCGCGGCCATGAAGCCCGGCGACCATGGCACGACGTTCGGCGGCAATCCGCTTGCCTGTGCGGCGGCCAATGTCGTGCTCGACACCGTGCCCCAGCCCGCGTTCCTCGCGCATGTCGAGGCCGTTGGCAGCTATTTCAAGGCAAAGCTCCTGAAGCTGCAGGAGAAGTATCCGAGCCTCATCCAAGAGGTCCGCGGCACGGGCCTGATCCTTGGCGCGGAACTCACGATCCCGGGCCGCGATATCGTTAATGACGTGCTGGCCAAGGGCGCCATCATCAACTGCACGGCCGGCAATGTCCTGCGCTTCATCCCGCCGCTCATTATCACGGAGGAGCAAGTCGATGCGGTTATTGGCATGATTGATGACGTGCTGCCGAAATACTGCTGAAATAAATGTCTAGCCAATACGGACAAACTGTGGTAATATAGTTGTCAGTTTGATACAGTGGAAGCGACAGAGCTTCCACAGACAAGGGAGGGGTTCTATGCTCAAAGGCAAAGACCTGTTATCCATCCACGACCTGTCGCTCGACGAGTTCCACGAGATCCTCGCGCTCGCCAAGGAGCTCAAGGCCATGCAGAAGGCGGGCGTGCAGCACCATATCCTCGAGGGCAAGACGCTCGGCATGATTTTCGAGAAGTCCTCGACGCGCACGCGCGTTTCGTTCGAGACGGGCATGTACCAGCTCGGCGGGCAGGCATTATTCCTTTCGAACCGCGACCTGCAGCTCGGGCGCGGCGAGCCGATCAAGGACACGGCGCGCGTGCTGTCGCGCTACCTCGACGGTATCATGATCCGCACGTTCGGCCATGACCGCGTGGAGGAGCTCGCGAAGTGGGCGAGCGTCCCGGTCATCAATGCGCTGACGGATCTCTTGCATCCGTGCCAGGTCTTGACGGACCTCCTGACGATCCAGGAGCACAAAGGAAGCCATCTTTCCGATCTCAAAATGGTTTATGTCGGCGATGGCAACAATATGACGAACAGCTACCTCTATGGCGCGGCCAAGGCGGGCATGACGTTCGTCGCCGCGACGCCGGAGGACTACCGCCCCGATCCGACGGTCGTCCAGAACGCTCTGGAAGACGCAAAGGAGACGGGCGCGAAACTCTCGCTCATGACGGACCCGCACGAGGCCGTCAAGGATGCGGATATCGTCGTGACGGATACCTGGGCCAGCATGGGGCAGGAGGCCGAACACGAGGCGCGCAAGAAAATTTTCGCGCCGTACCAGGTCAACAAGGAGCTGCTGGCGGCGGCGGACAAGCGCGTCATCGTCATGCACTGCCTGCCGGCCTACCGCGGCGAGGAAATCACGGAAGATGTCTTCGAGGCGAACGCCGATGTCATCTTCGACGAAGCCGAAAACCGGCTGCACACGCAGAAAGCCATCATGGCATTGACCATGGGGGATTAAATCCTTGCAGTTCAGCTTCCCTCACCGAGGGAGCAATGTTATTCGGTTAAGCATGGAATCATTCAAACTCCAGCCTCCCTCTGGAGGGAGGGGGACCGCGAAGCGGTGGAAGGAGTAGTAGGATACTGGAGCCTGACAAGGATGCAGGAGCTGCTAGAGTCTTTAGCAACGTTTTTGTATGCTTGTTCATTTTCTGCATCCAACTACTCCCCCAGTCAGCCTGCGGCTGACAGCCCCCTTAACTTAATGGCATTGCCCCCCAGAGGGGGAGGCTTAGAACCATATTCACAAGAAGAGAGGTTTTTTTCATGGCAGACAAAGTCAAAAAAGTCGTTCTCGCATATTCCGGCGGTCTCGATACCTCCGTCATCATTCCGTGGCTCAAGGAGCATTACGACGGCTGCGAAGTCATCGCCTGCTGCGCCGATGTCGGCCAGGGCGACGAGCTCTCCGTCGTGCATGACAAGGCTCTGAAGTCCGGCGCGTCCAAGGTTTACATCGAAGACGTCAAGGAGGAATTCCTCAAGGAGTACGTCTGGCCGACGCTGAAGGCGGGGGCCGTCTACGAGGACAAGTACCTGCTTGGCACGTCGTTTGCACGTCCGCTCATCGCGAAGAAGCTCGTCGAAGTGGCGAAGAAAGAGGGCGCGGATGCCATCGCTCACGGCGCGACGGGCAAGGGCAACGACCAGGTTCGCTTCGAGCTGACGGTCAAGGCGCTCGCGCCGCACATCAAGCTGATCGCTCCGTGGCGCGAGTGGGACCTCGATTCCCGTTCGGCTGAAATCGAATACGCGAAGAAGCATGGCATCCCCATCGCGACGGAAAACAAGACGTATTCGATGATCCCCATCGCGACGGAAAACAAGACGTATTCGATGGACCGCAACATCTGGCACCTCTCGCATGAAGGTTCGGATCTTGAAGACCCGGCGAATGAGCCGCATGACTCGATGTTCCTGATTTCGAAAGCCCCGCAGGAAGCGCCGGACAAGCCAGAGTATGTCACGATCGATTTTGAAAAGGGCGAGCCGGTCGCCGTCAATGGCAAGAAGCTCGGCCCGGTGGAACTCCTGACGGAACTCAACGAGATCGGCGCGCGCAACGGCGTCGGCATCGTGGACATCTGCGAGAACCGTCTCGTCGGCATGAAGTCGCGCGGCGTTTATGAGAACCCGGGCGGATCGATCCTCTACTACGCACACCGCGAACTCGAATACCTCTGCCTCGACCGCATGACGTATCACTTCAAGCAGCATGTCGGCGTGCGCTTCGGCGAGCTCGTCTATGACGGCATGTGGTTCTGCCAGCTCCGCGAAGCACTGTCGGCGTTCGTGGACAGCACGCAGCAGACGGTCACGGGCCAGGTCAAGCTCAAGCTCTACAAGGGCAGCATCATTTCGGCCGGCTCGGCGAGCCCGTATTCTCTCTACAGCAAGGAATTCGTCACGTTCGAGCATGACGACGTCTACAACCAGGCCGATGCGACGGGCTTCATCAACCTGTTTGGCCTGCCACTGCAGGTGCGTGCCCTCATGCAGGAGAAAGCAGACAAATGAGCGAAGCGATGTGGGGCGGCCGGTTTTCGAAGACCACAGACGAGATGATCAATGAATTCCAGGCCTCCATCAACTTTGACAAGCGGATGTACCACGAGGACATCCACGGATCGATCGCCCATGCGAACATGCTGGCAAAGGTCGGGATTCTCACGGAAGAAGACCGCGACGCCATCGTGAACGGGCTGCTCGCCATTGAGAAAAAAATCGACGCAGGCGACTTTGATTTTTCCGTGGATCTCGAAGACATCCACATGAATATCGAGAAGCGCCTGACGGAGGCGATCGGCGATGCCGGCGGCCGCCTGCATACGGCGCGCAGCCGCAACGACCAGGTCGCGCTTGACACGCACATGTACATCCGCAAGGAAGTCACGGCCGTGCAGAAGGAGATCCAGAACCTCCAGCAGGCCCTCGTCGAGGCGGCGGAAAAATATGGCGATGTCATCATGCCGGGCTACACGCACCTCCAGCGCGCGCAGCCAATCCTGTTCTCGCATCACCTGCTGGCGTATTTCGCGATGCTCGCGCGCGACTTCGAGCGCTTCGAGGGCGTCTACCGCCGCGCGGACATCATGCCGCTCGGTGCTGGTGCGCTCGCGGGCACGACGTTCCCGATCGACCGCGAATACGTCGCCGCGCAGCTCAATTTCGAGCGCATCTATGGCAACAGCCTTGATGCCGTCAGCGACCGCGACTACATCATGGAGTTCCTCGCCGCGGCCTCGATCCTCATGGTGCATCTCTCGCGCCTGTCGGAGGAGACGATTCTCTGGTGCACGCGCGAGTTCCATTTCGTCGAGCTCGATGACGCGCACTGCACGGGCTCGTCCATGATGCCGCAGAAGAAGAACCCCGATGTCTCGGAGCTCGTGCGCGGCAAGACGGGCCGCGTCGTCGGCCACCTCATGGCCATGCTGATGGTCGTCAAGGGCCTGCCGCTCGCCTACAACAAGGACCTGCAGGAAGACAAGGAAGGCATTTTCGATGCGATCGACACCGTGAAATTCAGCCTTTCTGTCTACGCGCAGCTCATCCGTGGCATGAAGGTCCGCAAGGGAGTCATGAAGCGCGCCGTCACGGAGGACTTCTCGAATGCAACGGATCTCGCGGACTACCTCGTCAAGAAGGGCATGCCGTTCCGCAAGGCGCATGCCGTGTCGGGCCAGGCCGTGCACCAGTGCATCGAGGCGGGCAAGTACCTCGAAGACATGACGATGGACGAGTTCCATGCGCTGTCGCCGCTGTTTGGCGACGACATCAAGGACGCCATCCGGCCCGAGACCTGCGTCAAGAACCGCAACTCGCTCGGCGGCACGTCCTACGCACAGGTCGAGCGCCAGATCGCGGCGGCCAAGCAGCTGCTCCAAAGCGAACAGGCGGTGGCCGAAGCAGCGCAGAAGAAGCAGATCTGATAAAAAACAAAACAGCAAAAACACTTGCTTGAGATTCCATTCTATGCTAGGGTAATGGTATACATTACGCATGGAATGGAGTCTTTTTCTTTATGATGAAAGCAGGATTCTTTGACATCGACGGCACGCTGATCAATGTCATGCGGCAGCAGACGCAGATCACGGCGCCGACGCGGGCCGCGCTCCAGCGTCTGCGCGCGGCGGGGTGCAAGACGTTTATCGCGTCGGGGCGGCCAAAGGCGTATCTCGATCCGGAGCTCCTCGATGCGAGCCTCTTTGACGGCTATGTCCTGATGAATGGCGCGCTCGTGCTCTATGAGGGGAAGACCCTCTACCACCAACCGCTCCCAAAGGCGGATGTCAAGGCCATCACGGAGCTCTGCGAGCAGCGCGGCGTCGAGTACATCCTCGAAGGCGCGGAGCATACGTATCTGAGGCGCGATTTCCTGGGCTTTGAGGCGTTTTATCAGAGCATCGACGTCGATACGGACCTCTTCGTGCGGGAGTTCGATGTCAGTGCACTCGACATCGGCAAGATGGAATTTTATTCCACGGAGCCGATGGGCGGCGGCCTGTTCCAAAAGCTCCTCGCGTGGCCGGGCCTGACGGGCGTCATGGACCCGTATCACAAGAAAAACCTCGAACTCTACGCGAAGGACATCACGAAGGGCTCGGGCATCCTCCATGCGCTCGAGGCGCTCAAGATCCCGGTCGCCGAGAGCTTCGCGTTTGGCGACGGCGTCAATGATGTCGAAATGATGCAGACGGTCGGCCTCGGGATCGCGATGGGAAATGCGCAGCCCGCCGTCAAGGAAATCGCCAAGGCGGCTGTGCCAAGCGTCGACGACGACGGCGTGGCTTGGGGCATCGAACATGTGATTTTGAAAGGAGACGCGTGACTTCATGGCGAAGAAATACAGTAAGATCCTGCTGGTGCTGCTGGCGCTGCTGGCGTTCCTGGTGGCAGGCTGCGGGGCGCCGAAAAATGCGGACAGCTCGGGAAGTGCCGCAAAAAGTACGAGCAGTGCGCAGGCGGCCAAGGGCAATCTGACGATCCAGATGCTGAATGTCGGGCAGGGCGACGCGATTCTCGTCAAGACGGCCGAGCAGACGGTCCTGATTGATACGAGTGACGTTGACGAACGCGACAAACTCCAGAACGAACTCCAGAAGGCCGGCGTCCAGAAGATCGACAAGGTCATTCTGACGCATCCGCATGCGGACCACATCGGCGGCATGGATGTGCTGCTCGATGGCAACTATCAAGTCGGCGCCATTTACGACAACGGCATGCCGTCGACGTCGAAGCTCTACCTCGGCTACATGAAAAAGGCCAAGGCCAAGAACATTCCGCACCAGGGCCTCAAGGAGGGGGACACCCTCGACCTCGGCGGCGGCGTGAAATTCGAAGTCTTGAGCCCGACGGCCTCGCTCGTCAAGCAGGGCCAGGCGAAGGGGTACAAGCACAATCCAAACAATGAGTCCGTCGTCGGCCGCCTCGTGTTCGGCCAGTTTACGATGCTATTTACGGGCGACGCGGAAAAGGAGACGGAAGCCAGCATCCTCCAGGCACACAGCAAGGACGTCAAGAGTCTCGTCCTCAAGGCGCCGCATCATGGCAGCCATTCCTCGTCGACGCCGGAGTACCTGAAGGCCGTGCAGCCAGAAGTCTGCCTGATCTCGTGCGGCGCGGGCAACGACTATGGCCACCCGCACAAGGAGACACTGGCGGCCTACCAGAAAATCAAGGCCAAGGTGTTCGAGACGGACAAGAATGGCACGATTACGATCACGACGGATGGCAAGACGTATGATGTGAAAGGGGAGCACTGACATGATTTCGGCGTATCTCGACCGCTTTGAAGAGGACAAGGCCGTGCTGCTGCTCGGCGACGACATGAAGAAGTGCAACTTCCCACGCGCGTACTTGCCAGAGGGCCTCAAGGAAGGCGATTATGTCAAGATCGACATCCAATATGACAAGGAAGCGACGGAGGCAGCAGAGGCGGAAGCGCAGGCGCTGCTGCACGACGATTGATGGAGGTTTTCCATTTCATGCAGAATTTCTGGAAAAAACTGCTTTTGTGTTTGCCCGTGCTGGCACTCGCGCTCGGTGTGCTCCTGCCGCAGGGCGCGGAGGCGCGGCAGGCGGAACTCAATTATTTCTCGTCGGAAAAGACGACGGTCGATGGCCAGGAGGGCTGGCACATCGAGGTCGGCGTCAGCCGCGAGGACGTGAAATATGAAGTGAAGGAAAAGAGCGTCCTCAAAAAGGAGATCGTCCTCGACCTCCAGGATACAGCGCGCGGCGGTGTCGCACGCCATATCAAGCAGACGGGACCGCTCGTTTCGGACGTGCAGATCGACGAGATCCGGGCCGAGGGGGACCGCCACACGCAAGTCCGCTGTGCGATCCGGCCGGGCGCGGGCGATGTCGCCTACCGCGTGACGACGCTCGCGGCCGACCGCCGGGCCCGCAAGCCGTACCGCCTCGCGCTCGACATCTATCGAAAGCCTGTGGCACCGCCCGCGGGGTCCGTCGAGGATGTCGCGGGCCATACGGTCGTGCTCGATGCGGGCCATGGCGGCAGCGATACGGGCGCCGTCGGGCCGTCGGGCGTGACGGAGGCCTCCGTGACGCTCGCCGTGACGCAGGACCTCCGGGACATCTTGCAGAACTCGGGTGCGCATGTCGTCATGACGCGCGACCGCGATGTCGATGTCTATGGGCCGAATGCGTCGGCGCATGATGAGCTCCAGGCGCGCGTCGACGTCGGTGCGCGCGTGCCGGCGGCCGAGGTGTTCCTGAGCATCCACTGCAACGCGTTCTCGAATCCGGGCGCGCATGGCATGGAGACGTACTATTATCCGGGATCGAGCGCGGGCGCGCGCTTCGCGACGATCCTCAATGAGGAGCTCGAGAAGGCAGGCGGCCGCACGAACCGCGGCGTCAAGTCGGCGAACTTCTACGTCATCCACCACTCGCCCATGCCGGCGTCCCTCGTCGAGCTCGCATTCGTCACGAACCCGACGGAGGAGCGGCTGCTCGCGGACGAGGCGTACCAGAAGGAGCTCGCGATGGCGCTCGCCAAGGGCATCGCGCGGTTCTTCGGAGAACGGTAAAGAAGGAGATCGAAACTATGAACCCATGCAAATGGAACTTCCGGCGGCTGTCCGCGGCGTTGCTGCTCGCGGCTGCCCTCGTGCTGGCGGCGGGCTGCGGGCAGCAGGCGGCGGCACCAGCCACTTCGTCAGACCGTGCGTCTTCTTCGGCGTCGTCAGCTTCTTCGAGCGCGTCATCGTCATCCTCGTCCGCCGCTTCGAGCGCGTCGAAGTCGGCGCAGCCGGAGTCGCTGACGATCAAGGTGTACTACCCGAACGCCGATGGCACGAAGCTCGTGGA
>OMZR01000133.1 GCA_900315575.1 uncultured Veillonellaceae bacterium | reverse complement strand
CGCTCGGCACCGACATCGTTCTGCACAGCGGCACGAAATACCTCTGCGGCCACAACGACGTCATCGCTGGCTTCCTGACGGTCCGAGACGCGGAAAGCCTGCTCGCCGAATGCATCCAGCGCCTCGTCGTCTCATCGGGACCGAATCTCTCGACCATGGACGCCTGGCTCATGCTCCGCAGCCTCAAGACGCTCGGCGTGCGCGTCGAGCGGCAGGCAGCCACGGCGAAAAAGATCGCCGAATGGCTCGGCACACAGAAGCATGTCACACAAGTCTACTATCCGGGGCTGGAGAATCATCCGGGCTACGAGCTCCAGTGCCGGCAGGCCACGGGCTTTGGCGGCATGGTGTCATTCAAGGTCGAAAGCGCCGAGCTCGCGCAGTCCGTGCTCGGACGGCTGAAGCTCATCGCATTCGCTGAAAGCCTCGGCGGCGTCGAAAGCCTCCTGACGTATCCGAAAGTCCAGACACATGCCGAAATGCCCGAAGAGCTCATGAAGGCGACGGGGCTCGATGACAAATTGCTGCGGCTGTCGGTCGGGCTTGAAGATGCTGAAGATCTGATTGCCGACCTCGACCAAGCTCTGAATGCCTGAAGAAGGGAAGTTGCTACATGACATACGATTTTGATGAAGTAATCGATCGCAAGGGGACGAACTGCCTCAAGTACGATTTTGCCGGGGATCGCGGGTATCCCGAGGGCGTGCTGCCGTTCTGGGTCGCCGACATGGATTTCCGCACGGCGCCGCCCGTCATCGAGGAGCTCGCACGCCGCGTGCAGCATGGCATTTTCGGCTATACCGACCCCGGCGCGGACTACCGTGCGGCCGTCTGGAACTGGATGAAGACGCAGCATGGCTGGACGCCCGCCGAGGGCAGCCTCACGATCACGCCGGGCGTCGTCTTCGCGCTCGGCATGGCCGTGCAGTCGTTCACAGCGCCTGGCGATGCCGTGCTGATCCAGCAGCCCGTCTACTACCCGTTCAGCAGCATCATCCTCGGCAACGACCGCCAGCTCGTGAACAGCCCTCTCGTGCTGAAGGACGGCCACTACGAGATTGACTTCGTCGACTTCGAACAGAAGATCACGTCGAAGAACGTCAAGCTCTTCCTGCTCTGCAACCCGCACAATCCAGCCGGCCGCGTTTACACGCGTGACGAGCTCCAGAAAATGGCGACCATCTGCCTGCAGCATGACGTCACGATCATCGCGGATGAAATCCACAATGACTTCATCCGCAAGGGCCATGAGCACACCGTCCTCGCCTCGCTCGGCGACGACATCGCGCAGCATGTCGTGACCTGCACGGCGCCGTCGAAGACGTTCAACCTCGCAGGACTCCAGATCTCGAACATCTTCATCGAGAACGAATCGATGCGGCAGAAGTTCCGCGCGACCATCGATCACGCAGGCTACAGCCAGCCGAACGCACTCGGCATGTTCGCCGCGCAGGCTGCCTACGAGAAAGGTCTGCCGTGGCTCGAAGCGCTGCGGGACTATCTCGAGCAGAACTACCAGAAGACGAAAGCGTTCCTCGAAAAAGAGCTGCCAAAGGTACAGCTCATCGAGCCCGAGGGTACCTATCTGCTCTGGCTCGACTTCCGCGCTTACGGCCTTTCGGCCAAGGAGCTTGATGACATTATCGTCCACGAAGCGAACCTCTGGCTCGACAGCGGCCACATCTTCGGCAAGGACGGCGAAGGCTTCGAACGCCTCAACATCGCCTGCCCGTGGGCGACGCTTCAGCAGGGGCTGAAGCAGCTCGCAAAGGCATTCCAAGATAGATAAGAAACGCGACTTCCGCAGGCGCAGTCATCGCACCCGCGGAAGTCGCGTTTTTCGTAATCGAGATATGACGTGCAAGGGACTCCCCCCCGCCGCTCACGCGGCCCGTCCCCCCCCTCTAGAGGGGGGCTGAGGGAGAAGAGATTGCGCGTCTTTTCTTATGGAAAAATTTCTGCTATCATAAAGAAAGCGGCTCGTCGACGGCAATCGACAAACCGCGAAAATTGAATACGGGAGGCGATTACGATGTTCTTGCGGATGAACGGATTCGAACTCTTCATCTCAGGCAAGTTTGTGATAGCAGTTGCAACAGCGATTGCCACACTTGTCAAAGTTCTTTCGTAATGCACACTCTGCATTCGACCAAGGGGCGCCCTGTTACCAGCGGGGTGCCTTTTGGTATTTCATCTGCCTGTATTATACGTCGTTTTCCGCTTGTTCGTCAAGTGGCCGGCGCTCTTATCGACGAGGTAGAGCGGCCGGCCTTTGACTTCGCGGAAGATGTGGCCGATGTATTCGCCGAGGATGCCGAGCACCATGAGCTGCGTGCCACCGAAGAACGCCGTATCAGTTCTTTTCCATCCGTCCAAAAAAGAGAACCTCAAAGAGACACAGCACAGAGAAATTCCTTCTCTTTCTTAGACAGGCTCCTTCTCCTCGATGTGCCTCCCTCGGAGTGCAGCCTCTCCGCCCTCCGCGCTCCGAACCCGCGCCTCTCGACGCACAAGCGTATTGATGCAGACGCGCCTCTGCCTGGACGGATGACTGGACACGCTGCGAGCGGCGGAACTGGACAGGAGGGAGAGGCACGATGTACGAGGCCTCTGTCCAGAAGGAGCCGCAGGACAGCAAAAAGAAGGGGATGGGCGGAGCGAGGGTGCGGCTTCTGGAAATCGCGATTTTGCGGGGAGCGGGGAGAGAAAAATCCCTGCTCCTTCTTTTGCTGAACCTTATTTCACAACCTCCCCGACATCTTTGCATAAGCGGAACATCCAGTCCAGCCATCCACGCACGGTCATGGCACGGCGACGGTACACCGCATCCGTACCAAGCTCGATGTTGTTCCGCATGATTTCCATCACGGCCTCTCTTGATGGGATGTGCGCAACGCCTGTGTTGGAGATGTTGCATACATGAAACGCTTCGAGGAATATCTTTGACCGCAGGATGAGCTTCGCGTATTCGAGCTGGCGGGGCTTGTACGGCTTCTTCATCAGGCGTTGCATGAGCCGTGTTGCCTGAACGCCATCCGCGCAATCCTCAACGAGGCCGAGATACTTCGCCGCACTCGTGTAATAGTCTGCCTGACGATAGGCGAAGCTGTAGGTTTCCGCGATGTCCGTCTTCGTCATGGGCTCTTCGGCAAGCATTTCAGCAAGGTTGATGATGCGCCACATCTTGTCGGCCTGAGGGAATGGGATGTCCTTCGGCTCCTTCCTCGGCTTTGACTGCGCCGCAACGTCCATCAGGTCTGCGACCGTGATGTTCGTATCGTCAAGTGAATAGTGTCCGTGACGCAGAACGCGGAGGGAATTATAGTCGTACAGGTCATCGAATCCGTATTCAATCAGATGGTAGATGCCGTTCGAGTACATGAAGAACACGGTGCGGACAGGCTTGTCTATCTTCTGTTCCCACGTCCGCATGGGATAGTAGAGCTGGCGCACGAGGAAGTCGTCGTAGACGTAGTTCTTCGCTTCCAGCAGAATCAGGGATTCTGAGCTCTCGAACCCGGCGTCTATCTCTATCTGCGAGTTCTGGACACGAACGGGGAGCTCGTTCCCGCTCGGGGTGTGGACATGGAACTCGAACTCGTCAGACTTCATGCGTCCAGCGACCGTGGCATACAACGGCTCTTCTCCAAGAAAATTCGTAAGCACGCCGCCGATTTCCGCCGTGTTGATGGCTATCGTCTCGCTCGGCACGCTGTTGATGTCGAGCGACTGCAAGTCCTTGTCCCATGCGATATGGCGGATGTCGTTGATTTTCGGCATCGTCAGTTCGTCCTCGAACGGCTGGTACAGGAGCATCGGGGCGATGATGTACGTTCCCCTGGTCTCTGGCAGAATGGCGAGCTTGTGCCGCTTGAATATCTGCGGCAGGTCGCTTGCATGGTCAAGCTTCGTCATCAGGCGCGGTTCGCGGATGGTCTTGATTTCATCAGCCGTGATGCGGAAGAAACCGTCGCGCTCGATGCCTTCGAGAAAACGGTATTTCTCCTCGATGGCGTTCCAGCCCTGGTCGAGCTTGGAAAGGTTACTTTTTGAGGCAGTCATAATTCTGATCCCTTCTTTTTTATTTCTTCAATAATTGGTGACGATGACCTCCTTGCCATGACGGTTCGCCCCATCGGAATTGATGGCACGGCGCACGGACACCTCCCGCATGTTGAAACCGTCATACAGGCTGCGAATGAATTCCGTATTGTGGTTCGTCAGCATGCACCGGCATCCGCGCCCATCGAGGTCACGGAAGACGCGGGCAAGCCGCTCGTGCTCTTCCTTGGCAAAGCCAGCTGCCGTATATTTGTCAAAGCTCGTTGCTTTCAGCGGAGCATAAGGGCTGTCGATGAACACGAAGTCATTCCTGTCAGCATCGCGGACTGCCTGCTCAAAATCTCCACAAAGCACCGTCTTGCCACGCAGGACTTCTCCGTCTGCGAGCAGTATCTCTTCGGGCGTGCTGGGGCCTGTCTCATGGTTCGAAGGGCTGTTGTATTCTCCTTTGCTGTTCTGACGGAAAAGCCCGTTGAAGCTGTGTTTCGACAAGAAAATGAAGATGGCCGCGAGCTGGGAATCCATTTCCCTCTTCTTTAGTTTCTCGTTGAAGAGCGTCCTCACATCATAAAAATAGGCTTCGCCTTCATGCGCGATGGCTTCATCGAGCAGGCGGAGCTGATGGTTCACTAAAGCCGCATCCGCTCGGAGCTGGCGATAGGTATTGATGAGGGACGGGTTCACATCATTGATGACTGCATCCTCTGGCTGGAGGTCGAAGAAAAGCGCCCCGCCGCCAACAAATGGTTCATAATATCTGTTGTAGTCCTTCGGCATCATCTCATGAATGACAGGAAGCAGCTGGGTCTTGCCGCCGACCCATTTGACAAAAGGCTTCACGTTGCCCATATGTTCCTCCTTTCGCGATGATGGCATCGCTCGATATGCGGCAGGATTTTCCTTCTGCCGCTTGATGCATCCATTATATCATGAGCCAGCAAGCGGGAAAAGCGGAGAGGACATCGAAAACGGCGAAATTTGAGCTTGACTCCTATTCGGAGTGATGTAAAACCTTCAGCAAGGTTTCGGCTCAAAAAGTGCCCGTTTCGTTGAAATTTTGCCTTATGAAAGAATGGAAGCCCAGCTTTGCAACACCAACAATTTCGGAATCACGAATTTTCGAGGAGCGGATGCGAAAATCCAACTCCTTCTCTTTTGCCGTGCGCTTTCTGCTACAATACGAGAAACGAAATTTCCTGAGAATTGACGAGGAGTGATATAGATGCGTTCCTTTTTGAGGGCGGACAATTGGAAGTCTGCCATCCTGAAAATCAAGATGCGGAAAAAGCTGCCTGGGATAACTATAGCTCTGACCGCTGTCTCGATCTTCTGTTTCTTAATGTTGGCGCAAGCCTTCTTTATGATGACCTCAGGCGGCTTCAACGCCCTAGCGGCACAGCGTACGGCCTCTCAGGCTGAGCAGAACGCTCGAATCGAGGTGAAGCGTCTGGAAAATCTAGATTACGCGGAGCTCTCCTATCTTGCCGAGCATCCTCGTCAGGTAATGGAAGGTGTAGAGGATGGAAACTGGGAATCGGAAGTCACGCTTGGGCCAGAGAAAAATCTGAGTGAAGACGATAATGTTAAAATTCGTTTAGCTCACGTGTCTATATACCGAACCCAAGACTCTGTATCGAGGTACGATGTTGACGTTCCTCTGACTTCCGCGACTGGGACGACGCCAATTGGCTCTGTCATGACGTGGACAAGTGAGGGTAAGCCAACAACTGGCGGCGTATGGCTGGAATGCAACGGACAAACTATCCCGAGTAAGTACAAGCGATTGAGAGAACTGATTGGCAATAAGACGCCGGACTACCGAGGCCTGTTCCTCAGAGGGTACGGTAGCCAATCTGCAACTTATCATCAAGGAGTGCGCAATGACCGGATGAATATGACATCAACATATTCATCCGGAGCACTGGGAAAGATTCAATCAGATGCAACCCGTCCATTCCATCTGCATACTGGACAAATTTTTGGTCTTATCGACAAGGTTAACGGCCCTACGGGAGGAAAATCTGAAGCTGATTTTACGTATGCTAATCGACCATTTTATCGTTCGCCCACAAGCTATTGGTATGGACGAATCGACTTTCCTGGAGCTAAGTATGACCCATACGAAGGGGGTGCTTTTGGCGACGGCATAAATTTTACAACCATTGATAACTTTTTATTTATGCGGAAATACCCAAAGAAATATCGTCTGGAAGGCCAAGTCAGTTGTCATTGTAATCCTGAAAGCGGAAGTTGTAGCTGTTCTACTCCAAGACTTGTAGAGGATGAAGATAAGAACGCAGGGGATTGGTACAGAGGTTCGATTTCCCAATTTGCTGCATATAGCGAGACTGTGTCTCCAAGTGCAAATGAAGTACGCCCTATCAATATCGCCGTAAAATATTTTATTAAAGCTCGCTGATAATCTTAATAAAAGCAGGATATCTTATAAGACATCCTGCTTTTATTTATCTTGCTTTGATGAAATATCGAACGGCAATGTTTACTGGTCGAATTTCGCTTGATACTGGAGTCACTATGGAATTATCTGCTGCCCATGCCGAGGACCACATACCAGCCGTCCATTCACCGATAGCATCATCATTTTCTTCTACCAAATGATAGCTGGCATATTCTCCTCCGTGTCCTTCTAACCTGTATTTTTTAGGAGGCTGATGTAAAAAGAAAATATCTTTTTTTATGTATGAATCTGGCCCTTGATTTTTTGCTGTGTCCCATATATAAGCAGAGGCATAACCAGAAAGGGCTCCGCTCCCATCAGTATAAGGTATCTCAACTTTCCCACCCGCCAATAGCGGCTGGAATCGCGTACCATACGGCTCCATTGGTCGATAGATTGTTTTCTTGACAACACAAAGGCACCTTGCCT
>OMZR01000101.1 GCA_900315575.1 uncultured Veillonellaceae bacterium | reverse complement strand
TGGATGCGAAGAAGATTGCGAAGCTCGAGAGCGGCGTCCTGCCAATTTATGAGCCGGGGCTCGTGGACCTTGTGCAGGCGAATATGGAACGCGGAAGTTTGCGCTTCACGACAGAAATCAGGGAGGCACTCGAAACAAGCGAGCTTGTCTTCATCGCGGTTGGCACGCCGATGGGCGAGGATGGCAGTGCGGACTTGCAGTACGTGCTCGGCGTTGCGCACGAGATCGGCAGTCTCATGGAGCATCCGTTGATTGTCGTTGATAAATCAACGGTGCCGGTCGGCACGGCAGACCGTGTGCGCGCGACCATCCAGGAGGAGCTTGACCAGCGGGGGAGCAACCTCACGTTTGATGTCGTTTCGAATCCGGAATTTCTCAAAGAGGGCACGGCCTGCGACGATTTTCTGAAACCCGATCGCGTCGTCGTCGGTGCGGATTGCGCCGAGTCGATGCAGGTCATGCAGGAACTTTATCGTCCGTTCATTCTCTCGGATGATGCGTTCATCGCGATGGACATCAAGAGCGCCGAGCTCACGAAGTATGCGGCGAACGCGATGCTTGCGACGAAGATTTCCTTCATCAACGAAATCTCGAACATCTGCGAGCGTGTCGGGGCGGATGTGAACAAAGTGCGCAAGGGCATCGGCAGCGACCGCCGCATCGGCTACAAGTTCATCTATCCGGGCTGCGGTTATGGTGGCAGCTGCTTCCCGAAGGATGTGCAGGCACTGATTCGCACGAGCCGGGCGTTTGGTTATGATGCACAGATCCTCACGGCTGTCGAGGATGTGAATGCAAGGCAGAAAATGGTTCTTGCACGAAAGGTTGTCCGCCGCTTTGGCGAGGACCTCACAGGAAGATGCTTCGCTGTCTGGGGGCTTGCGTTCAAGCCGGGGACGGACGACATGCGTCAGTCGACGGCTATTACGGTTATCGGCGAGCTTACACGGCGCGGTGCGAAGGTGCAGGCATACGACCCGAAGGCGGAACGTGAGGCGCAGGAATGTTATCTCAAAGGAAACGATAACGTCATCTATTGCAAGAGCAAGTACGACGCACTTGATGGTGCTGATGCGATGTTGCTCATCACAGAGTGGAAAGAGTTCCGCAGCCCCGATTTTCTCGAAATGGGGAAACGGATGCGCAGCAAAGTCATCATCGATGGGCGCAACCAGTACACGGCAGCCGCGATGCAGCGGTATGGATTCGAGTATGAACAGATCGGAGTGAAGCTGGAATGAAAAAAATCGTCGTCACGGGCGGTGCTGGATTCCTCGGCGCAAACCTCTGCCGGAAACTTCTGCAGGAGCAGGCAGATGCTGAGGTCATCTGCATCGATAATTTCTTTACAGGACGGACCTGCAACATTGAAGATTTGCGGCAGGACAGCCGTTTCTCGGTGTTGCGCCACGACATCGTCGATGCATTCACGAGCAAGGAACTTGCGCAGCTGAAAGGCGTGCGGGAAATCTATAATCTCGCGTGCCCTGCGAGCCCGCCACACTATCAGGCCGACCCCGTGCACACGACGATGACGAGTGTGCTCGGCATCTACCACATGCTCGAACTCGCTCGCATCGAGGGGGCTCGCATCCTGCAGGCCAGCACGAGCGAGGTCTATGGCGAACCGGAAGTGCATCCGCAGGTCGAAAGCTATCGTGGCAACGTGAACTGCGATGGTATCCGTGCCTGCTATGATGAGGGCAAGCGCTGTGCGGAATCGTTGATGTTCGATTATCACCGCACGTATGGTGTCGAGACGAAGATCATCCGCATTTTCAATACGTATGGCCCGGGCATGGACCCGAAGGACGGCCGCGTTGTCTCGAATTTCATTCTCGAATGTCTGAAAGGCAAGCCCATTACGATCTATGGCGACGGCAGTCAGACGCGGAGCCTCTGCTACGTTGATGACCTGCTCGAGGGCATGGTCCGCATGATGGCATCGGAATCGGGATTCACGGGGCCTGTGAACCTCGGCAATCCTGAAGAACAAACAATCAAGGCCATTGCTGAACGCATCCGTCGTTTGACGGAATCGAAATCGGAAATCATCTATCAGCCGCTTCCGGAGGATGACCCGACCCAGCGTCGCCCTGACATCACGCTTGCAGTCGAAAAGCTTGGCTGGCGGCCGAACATTTCGGCTGACGAAGGGCTCAAGCATACGATTGCGTATTTCCAAGCGTTCCAATCTTGAGGTGCGGATAAAAAAGGCGCCGCTTTCGAACATCGCGTTCGGAAACGGCGCCTTTTCCTTGTAATCATTAAATCGGGCAGCTGTCTTTTCAGAGGCAAGATATCAGCGGCAGTACAGCACGCGCTCGCAGTTGCTCGGCACGGACCAGGGGAGGTGGAAGTCACTGAGGAGCTGGCGCGTCTCATCCGTGTACAGATATTCGCTGACATCGATGCCGTAATGGCGGAAGGCGAATTCGTAATCTGGACGGAGCGACTGGATATATTGCTGCAGCACCCAGAGATCTTCTGGTTTGTGGTAGGCGCAGATGGCCATGCGCGGCTTCCAGCGGGCGATAGTGAGCGCTGCGCCATGAAGTGCATCGAGCTCTGCGCCTTCAATGTCCATTTTGATGAAATCGACGCGCGGAAGCTGGTTCTCCTTCACATAGACATCAATGCTTGTGAAGCTGGCCGTTCGGTCACCGCCCGCGTCCATGCGGCTTGCCGTTGCCTGTGCACCGGTATGCATGTATTTCGCCATCTGTCGATGGCTGGCAAGTCCCATGTTTTCAGCGACAAAGCCGAAATGTTCCGCTGCTGCCTGGCACTTTTTGAAATTCTCTTCATCCATTTCGAACGCGTATACCTTGCCAGACGCGCCTGCGACCGAGGCAAAGTCTCGTGACGTGCCACCATCATAGGCACCACCGTCGATGACGATGTCTCCGGCCTGCACTGTGAAGCCCGACAAGAAATACTGCGGCTCCGGCGCAAGATGGAAATCTCGGATGCTGGAAGATGAGACATACTTCCAACCGCCGAGAAAAGCCAAGCGTGATTCCTCGTCATGGAAGCCCGAATATGCTTCATAGAGATCCACAAGATGCTGGTCGTAGAAGTCCGTGTCGTGTTGAATGTTCTGGGGGACATTCAATACGAGACATTCGATATCCCAGCGCTCGAAGAACGAGGCAAAGCAGCTTGGAACGCCTGCGCCATACAGAATCATCGTCTGAGGTTTTTCGGCAAGCGCAGGGAACTTTGCTGCATGGATGACGGGAACGCCTGCGCTCGGCAGCTCGCCGCCGAGATTCACGATGACGGACACCGTGATGCCCTGTGCGTGCAAGATATTGAGGAATTTTGGCAGGTCCGCATCATTTCCGAGGTAGAAGAAGCCGCACGGCGCTTTTTTTGCCGCGAGGTCTCGGAGACGGTGCAGATAGTCTTTTTCGTGAAAGTCAGAAACGGCTCGCAGAAATTGTCGCATGATGAAAGATTCCTCCAATAGAGTTCACTTGAAAACATAAGATTCGTCTTTCAGTATACTACGACCGCCCCCCCTGACAAGACAAACGTGCATCATTCGAATGAGTACACATTCCGGCAATAAAATCTGTCAGAAAGCATCTGCAAGCGAAATGCGGCGGTCGTTTGCATCGTCGTAAAGGGCGCAGGATTTTGCAAAATCTTTTCCACTTGCAATCTGGAATCGCCGGTTGGCAAGGGAAACGGCGACGCTGCAACAGTCATGATCATTGGACAGGAATCCCTGCTCCAGCACGTCTTTGCAGAATGACAGGATGCTTTGTTGTATCGTTTCTGCGAGTGTCCAATCTTCCGAATGTCGTTGATCTGGCAAAAAAACGGGCTTCCCTTTGTCATCAAAATGATATACGCTGCCCTCTGGCGAGCTGCAGAAGAATTCATAGCTGAGGCCATGCTGCTGCCCAAGCTCCAGTTCGGCATTCCCTGCCCCAGGAAATTTTTCGCTGAAATGATGGACGCGGATGTGCGGATCGAGGTAGGGGGAGGCCGGAGCGAAGTCCCGTGCCAGATAGAGGCCCGTGAGGTCGCGGAAGAAGATCTTCTGCAGGAGGCTTTGCGATGTGCCGCTCGACACCAGGTCGAAGAAGGCATAATGCCCAGCTGGATGCAGGCCGTTTTGGCGCAGATAGCGGACAAAATGATCTTTGAGCGTCTTGGAAATGCCGAGGACACGCGAGACCGACAGGACGCCGTGCTCCATGCCCATCAGTTGCCCCATCGGCTCGCCAGCGTATCGGAAGAACTGGATGGATTTGCGAATATCCTCTTCCGTTTCGAATGATGCTGAAATACAGGCCATGCGCGAGACATAGAGGTACTGGCTGCGCGGCAGCTCCGGATGGCGTTTTCGATACCATTCGTAAAGCTTCTGCAGGAAAAAGCCGTCTCGTGCTGCGAACAGGACGGCGTCATACTGTTCCTGGTAGATATCCTTAATCAGCCACAGGAAAAATGCAGCAAAGAGCGGGCCGAGAAATGCATAGGCATAAGTTGCGGCATCCGTAACGCGGATGGTTCCATCGGCCTGCCAGGCAAATGGAGCATTGCAGATGCAGGAGATTGCACGGCCGAGGAAGCACCTTGCCTGCAGGCTGCTGGAAAAACGGAGGCTTTCATTTCCCCTTGCATGTGCGAACATGGTCTTTGCTGACGGGATGAGGAAGGCATCGATGCCGTGCGCTACGGCCGACGTGCCGTCTGCAACAGGATTGTCTCCAATGTGGAGATAGCGTTCTCCTGCTTGCTCTGCCTTCATGACATCGAACAGCGTTCCCGGCTTTCCAGAACCGTGCTCGCCTGAAAGATAGATTGCATCATAATCCGTAATGCCGCACTTTTCCAGCAATGTTCGGATTTCTTCTGTCGAAAGGTACATGTCGGAGACAAGTACAACGCGTTTTCCAGCTGTTTTTGCCGCTGTCATCCATGTACAGACCTGCTGGCGCGAAAGGATGACTTCCTGTTCGACCTGCCATTCGCACGCTTTGAGCCATGAAGCATCTTCCAGTCGCAGGTCGAGCGTCTGCTGGAGGTCTTCATAGATTCCCGACAGAGAATGGCGGCGTCCCGATGAGAGGATGCGGTGCTCGGCTCCCAGTCGTGCGAATTTGAAGTCTGGGAGATGCAGTCCATGCCGCTTTGCTCTTTCCTCTACGATTTCAAAGACATCGGTCGGATCGAGCACGTTTCGCATCAGCACGGTATCAAAAATATCGAAACTGATGATGTCATGCGTTTCCATCAGTTGGTGCAGCATGTCCTTTGTATACGTATCGCCATGTCCCCAACCATAAATTGCTGCTTTTGCCATGTCCAGCCTCCAGATTTTATAAGCTGTCCATTAGTATACAGCAACTGCCCCCCCTGACAAGACGGCCACCTCATCGCCGCGCGGGAGGAACTGCGCGAAGCCGTCGAGCGGCTGTTCCGGATGTAAAGAACGGCTTTTGACGGCAGGCAGAAAACAAACCACGCTGTTGCGGAATCACATGTCCCGAAATAGCGTGGTTTTCATGCATCGTGTACAAATCATTTTTCATAGAAACGCAGGTCCTCCAAGGTATCGTTCCAGAAGGCAATATAATCTTCGATGTTGTCGGCCATGACAATCATAATGCGAGCCATGTCTGTCTTTGGAATGTGTCCCTTGTTATGGGCGACGACCATCGTTCGGTCTTTCGTAATCCAGACTTTCGTGTCATCGTGACTAGGATTTCCCTTGCAGATATGGAAATGAATGGGCTCGTCGCTTTCGTTCGTCCAGAAATAGACACGATAGCCGCGGATGCGCAGGTAGGTCGGCATCAGGCAGATTCCTCCATCGTATCGAACGAGCGGAACAAGATGATGTTCTTGTAGATGCGGGAAAAAATTGTCTGGTATTGCTGCGTTTTTGTTTCGTCGGCATAAAAATCATTATGCTTGATGCTGCCGTCATTGGCAAACAGGATGGCTTCTGCTGTCCGTACGTCCTCAAAGCAGACATCTTTATCCGTGTAGGTGACGCGGATGCCGTCTTTTTCGCAGTATTCCTTTCGCATAGTCTCACGCTCCTTTTCTTGTCTTCATTTTACAAGGAAACGGGGAAAAGGACAAGGAATTATTCTGCTTTTGGCAGGTACTTTTCGACGAAGGCGGCGGGGTCTTTCATGTCGAGGCGGGCGGCGTGGATTTTTTCGAGCGGCCAGTCCCACCAGCGGATGGTCTGGAGAGCTTCGCGGATGGGCGCGGGGAAGCGCCATCGGATGAAGCGCGCTGGATTGCCGCCGACGATGGCGTAGGGCGGGACGTCTTTCACGACGTTGCTGTCGGACGCGATGATAGCGCCGTCGCCGATGGAGAGCGGATGGTTCGCGGAAGTAGATTTTAAATGGCAGCCGCGGCCAATCCAAACGTCGGAGCCGATATTGATACGGCCAATGGGAAGAGGTTCCTTCTGGACGTGGAATTCCGTCCATTCAGCGTTGTCCCTCCAGTCATAACAAGAGACACGTTCAGCATGATGGCCGCCATTCAGCCCGAGTTCGAAGGTCTGATTCCATGCGATTCCAGAAAAATCTCCGACTGTTACGGAGCCACGTTCCTCAAGAACGCAAGAACCGATATAGCTCAATCGTCCGAGTTGAAGAGAAAGAGAGTCGCTGGTTAGGCGATATGCAGCTGGAAGGATGACGACTGTGTGATAGGAAATTCGTGGCCCAGATACGAGTCTCCCGCAAATGCTTCCATCGGCAAAGAACTGTGGCAGATTGATGCCTGGCACGGCGAAAGTGCAGCCGTCGATGATGCGCTCGTCTGGAACGCCGCAGGCATTCAGCGGCTTCTTGTAGCTCAGATAACGATTTTGCGCCCCTGCCGCGACATAGTCGCAAGCCAGCACCTGCTGCGGTTCGCCTTTCTCGTCCCGGCAGACGAAGCGGCCGTCCTCGATGGCGAGGCTGCCAGCGAATGCCACGGCTCCCTGCTGGATGGCTGCCTCATAAAACGGTTTCAGCTGCGGGTAATAGCTGTCATGAAAAAAGACGATGCGTGGTACGGCCATGAATAGGTTCCTCCCTGTGCAAATTCCAATCTTTTTTCAGTATACCCGAAGCGCCCCCCCTGACAAGACAAACGTGCATATTGTGTACGAACACGCAATATCGTGCGCAAAAAGAAAGGGCTGTTGCAGTTACTAAACCGATTTCACATTCATCTGTTGCTGAATGTTTCTTGTACAGCAGCCTTTCCCTCAGGGAAAGGGGGACCGCGTCAGCGGTGGAAAGGGTGTCGAAGGCAGTGCATAGCTTCATATACAAAAAATTGAGTCGAAGGAAACTTAAAACCTTCGACTCGGAACGTGGTCTTCAATGGTATTTCCGGACGGCTGGCAGGTAGGCAAAAATGGTATACGCCGCCGTCACTGCGGCGATGGCGGCGCCGACGAGGCCGATGGAGGGGAGGTGGCCGGCGCCTGCGACAAAGCTGCCGAGCGCCGTGCCGCCGCCGATGCCGACGTTGAAGAGGCCGGAGTAGATGGACGTCGCGACGGGCGCGCCCGCGCGGCTCGTCGAGCGCAGGAGCTCGGCCTGCATCGTGACGTTGAAGAGCGTCGAGATCATGCCGAGCACGAGGCAGACGGCGACGAGGGCGGGCGCGAGCGCGGCGGCTCCCGTGTAGAGCAGCGCGCAGACCGTCACGCCGACGCCGCCCGTGAGCAGGCAGAACCGCCGGTGCGTGCCATACGCATGCGAGAAGACGACGCTGCCGAAAAAGCCGAAGACGCCGAGCGCGACGAGCGTTGTCGTGATGGCTTCGGGCGAGAAGCCCGCGACCGTGCCGAGGTACGGCTCGATGTAGCTGTAGATTGTGAAATAGCTCGTCGCGAACGTGACGGCGAGGACGAAGTTGCCGAAGACGAATGGATTTTTCACGAGCGCGGGCAGGTCGCGGGGCGAAAAGGGTGCGCCGCCCTGCGGGAGGCGCGGGAAGACGCGTCCGAGGTAGAGGAGTGCGCAGAGCGTCACGCCCGCGATGCAGAAGAACGTCATGCGCCAGCCGAGCGCGAGGCCGATGACGCGCCCGATGGGCAGGCCGAAAATCATCGCGATGGCCGAGCCCGTCGCGACGCAGCTCAGCGCGAACGGCTGATGTTCCCGCGTCACGAGCCTGGTCGCGAACGGCGCCGTGATGGACCAGAAAATCGCATGGGCGCAGGCGACGGCCACGCGGGCGGCCATGAGCATGGCAAAGCTCGTCGCGAGCCCCGAGCCAATCTGCCCGGCCGCGAAGAGCGCGAGCACCGCGAGCAGCAGCCGTTTCGGCTCCATGCGGCAGGCGGCGAGCATCAGCGGCAGCGACATCAGGCCGACGACCCAGGCGTACGCCGTAATCATGATGCCCGTTTCAGCCGGCGTTTTGCCAAAGGAATCGGAGATGTCCGTGAGCAGCGCAATCGGCATGAACTCCGACGTGTTGAACACGAAGGCCGACACCGCGAGCCCGACGAGTGGCAGGAAATATTTCGGAGGGATGGAGGGCAGCATGGAGAGCTCCTTTCGATGGTTTGCGCGTCATCCGTGCGGATGGCCTGAAAACGTTTTCCTATATCGTATGAGCCACACCGCACTTTGTCAAGTGCCTGATTTTTTTCTTATGCAAACCTATAAAAATCCGCGCAGATGTGCTATGATATGGAGAGGAATGAATATACGACATCAAGCCTTACTTCCAATAACGTATCAAGGGGGATTTTTCCATGCTGAAAAGTATCGCAGTCATGACGAGCGGCGGCGACAGCCCGGGCATGAACGCTTGCGCGCGCGCTGTCGTGCGCACGGCGCTCTACGAGGGCGTCGAGGTCTGGGGCATCAACAACGGTTACCACGGCCTGCTCGATGAGGACATGTACCAGATGGAGCGCAAGGACGTCGGCGACATCATCCAGCGCGGCGGCACGTTCCTCGGGACGGCTCGCTGCAAGCGCTGGGAAAAGCCCGAAGGCCGCATGCTCGGCTACAAGAATCTCGTCGACCGCGGCATCCAGGGCCTCGTCGTCATCGGCGGCGACGGGTCGCTGCGCGGCGCGTCCCTGCTTTCGAAAGAGACGGGTCTCCCCATCGTGGGCCTGCCCGGCACGATTGACAACGATGTCTGGGGCACGGACTACACGATCGGCTGCGACACGGCGGCGAACACGATCATTGACGCCATCAACAAGCTGCGTGACACGGCATCGGCACACCGCCGCTGCATCGTCCTCGAAGTCATGGGCCACCGTTGCGGCTGGCTCGCCATGACGGCCGGCATCGCAGGCGGCGCGGAGTACATCCTCGTCCCGGAGGAAGAATACGACCTCGAATCGATGTGCAAGGACATGGAAGAAGCCTACAAGAAGGGCAAGCGCTACATCCTCGTCGTCGTCGCCGAAGGCGCCGGCTCCGCGAAGGACATCGGCACGTACATCGCCGAGCACACGAACATTGACACGCGCTACTCCGTTCTCGGCCACATCCAGCGCGGCGGCTCGCCGACCGTCATCGACCGCGTCAAGGCCAGCCAGCTCGGCGAGCAGGCAGCCCTCGCCATCATCAGCGGCCTCTCCGACGTCGTCTTCGGCTTCAACAAGGGCCACGTTGTCTCGATCAACCTCCACGACGCCGTCAACAACAAGAAGAAGCTCGACCCCGAGTACGCACACCTCGCGCGCGTGCTGTTCTGAGCTGCTTTTTCATCACATTCCAGCAAGCATCGAAGCTGTCTTCGGTGCTTGTTTTTGTTCAGAAAGGAAATGAAAGGAAATCTCTATGCCTCCCATTCTTCTCGTCTTCTTCGGCGGCGGGCTCGGGGCGGTCTGCCGGTATCTCGTGACGACGCAGGTCGGCGCGCGGTTCGGGACGGTGTTTCCGTTCGGCACGCTCACGGTCAATACGCTCGGCAGCTTTCTCATGGGCCTCATCATGGGCGCGCTCCTCTTCCTCACGGAGCGCACGGGCCTCACGGCCGGCCCGCTGAAGCTCCTCCTGACCGTCGGCTTCCTCGGCGGCTTCACGACGTTCTCCTCGTTCAGCATGGAGACGATGACGCTTGTGCGCGGCGGCAGCCTGTTCTATGCAGCGGCCAACGTCCTCGCTAATCTCGTTCTCGGTTTCGCTGCTGTCATGGCCGGTCTTGTGCTCGGACGGATGCTCGTGCGTGGGTGAAGGTTTCAATGCTTGTTGCATGATAGAATTTCAAATGCGACGATTTTCTTGTATTCTTGATGGTCGATATACATATCGTAATCATCTTTTCCTGTCAGAACGATATAGGACAAAGCAGAATATGCATTGTCATTCTGGCGATTTTGCAACAGCGATTTTTCTTTTGCCAGGAAGAGATTATGGTAGAGTTCGTTGGTTTCTTCTTTCCAGTAAAGTACGAAGTCTGCACGAATTTTTGAGGGTCAATCACAAAACCTGTGGGATTCGAATAGCTTAGACGAATAATTCATGTTGTCAAAAAAGAGGACATCCGCTAAGATGTGGAAATGCATCTAGC
>OMZR01000132.1 GCA_900315575.1 uncultured Veillonellaceae bacterium | reverse complement strand
TTGTCAGGTAGTGTTTCGCTGAAACACAACTGAATCGGCAATGCTGATTCACTAAGAGGCAATTCCGTCAGGAATGAGCCTCGTTGAATAATTCAGGTTCATTCTTCTGGTCTCTATTCTACCACAAGAACGAAATCCATGATATAATGTTTCCAATTCCTTCTTTTACGAAAGGAGACACTCATGTCACTCCGCCCCTACCGCACATCGATTTTACTCGCTATCACGTTCACACTCGTCCTCTCGACGTTCTGGTTTCTGCCGCAGCTCGCATTCATCATTTTTATTTCGATGCTGCTGCAGCTCCTGCTGACGCCGCTCGTCGACCGGATGGAGCGAAAAATCCCCCGCGGTGTTGCCTGCGGCATCGCACTTCTCCTGCTGCTTTTCATCCTCTTTGGCATTCTGACGCTCGTCACGAGTTCGTTCATCCCGACGTTCACGCGCTTCATCACAGATTTTCCCGAAATTTCGGAAAAAGTGGAGCAGCTGCCGGTCTTCCAGAACTCACCCGTGCTTGAGGACGGGCTTGACAATCTCTGGATCGAGCTCAAGAATGCGAGCGTCGATGCACTCAAAGGCTCGCTGACGATTCTCGTCTCGCTCTTCAGCAAGGTCATCGACTTCGTTATCGTGATGTTCGTAACGTTCTACCTGTTGAAGGATGGCGAGGAAATCAAATCGTACCTCGCGAGCCGCTTCCCACGCCGCGACTATACGCGCGTGCTGCATCTCTTTGACAACATCCTGCAGGCGCTGCGCGCCTACATCGTGAGCCAGCTCGTCATCTGCTGCATCACGGCAACGATTGTCTTTCTTTACTACACCGTGCGCGGCCTGCCGTATGCCTCCGTCTTCGCCGTCGTCTCGGGCACTTGCGAGTTCATCCCCGTGCTCGGCCCGACCGTCGCCTCGGCATTCGGCACGATCCTGACAGCGACCGTCTCGCCGATAGTCGCGCTCCAAACGATCTGCTTCTATCTCATACTGACGCAGGTCAACCACAACCTCGTCTATCCGACACTGATTGGCAAGACACTGAACCTCCATCCGATTGCCATCATCCTCGGCATCATCCTCGGTGGCGAGCTCCTCGGCCCTCCGGGCATGTTCCTCGCCGTGCCGTTCATCGTCATCTGCAAACTCGTCATCGAAGACATCTACCGCGACCGCATCGAAACGCATGAAAAGATGAAACGCTCGCGCTGGCTGAATCACAAATCGAGCGACTAACGAAGCGGGATGTTCGATTTCACAACGCGCTTGGCGGCGTCTGCGATGCCGAGCTCGCTGAGGCATCGCGTGAACGCGACCTCGATGACGTCGGCGTACTGGCTCGGACCGATGATGATCTGCTCGAGCGCGTCCGCAATCGGCAGCCCTGCCCCGCTTTCGCCGACGGCGCGCCACGGCAGCTTGTAGATGACCTGCGGGATGCCGTCGACGCTCACGATGTCGCTTGCGAGCGTGCTGCTCGCCGTGTCCTGATAGATGAAGCGCCACTCGCGCTCCTCGACGAAACCGGGATTCTTGATGGAGAAAATCGACGTCAGCATCATGTTGATGAACGCCTCGAGCAGGACGGCAGGCTCTCCGGCCTTGAGGTCGTCAATGTGGTCTTCGACATTGTTCATCATGCGGTCGAAGCCGCGCGTGAACTGCTCGCCCGTCAAGTATTCGACCGGCGCGATGCGCAACGCCAGATTCTTTGTCGATGTGATGACTGCCTGCGGGTTCAGGATGAACGCGACGCCCGTCTTCCGCCCATAGGCGCGCCACATCGAGAGGCGTCCTTTTGCATCACCCTCGAAATCGTGCTCCGAGACGCAGGCGAGATACGTATGCGTCGTAAATTTCCGCTCATTGCGGTTGAGGTCGGCAAGGATCGAGCCGATCATGTTCTCGCCCCAACCGAGCTGCTGCGCGATGCGTTTCATCTGCGCCTGCCGCCGCGCCGAGCCCTGCACGGCCGAATTGATGAGCTGGATGCCGTAATCGATTTCGCGGTAGTCATTCATGCAGGCCGCCGAACGCATCCAGAGCGAGCGCCCGCGTAGGATGCTCATGCCCGTCGTCGCGCTCGTGTAGTACGCGAAATGCATCCGCGAAAAATCCGCCCGCTCGAGCCTCCGCGCATAAATCGGACGAAAAATCTTGAGGAAGCCGAGTTCGTCGAATCCGTTCATACAAATACCGCACCTCCTGCAAAAGCCACAAAAGCCAAAAGGAGGCATCCTACGGGCTCACGCCTGCAAGATGCCTCCTTTTTCACGACCGTTTCACAATCAAATGGCCGCTGTCATTTAATGACCATGACCGGAATCGGCGACTCTTCAACGACTTTCTGGCTCACAGAGCCGATCAGCGCGCCTTTGAACAGGCCGAGCCCGCGGCTGCCCATGATGATCATGTCGCTGTGCTCCTGCGCCGCGACGCGCAGGATGGCTTTCGGGATGCTGCCCGTCTCGACATGCTTCGATGCCTTGAGATCATCCGGCAGCTTCTCCCAGATGCGGTCAAAGACGATATGGCTCGGGATGTCCTTGTTGATGTTGCTCGCCACATAGACGAAATCGAGGTCTGCCTTGCACTTCTCCGCAAAGAAGATGGCTTCATCCGTCGCCTTGCAGCCATTGACTGAACCATCGACCGGAACGAGGATCTTGTTGATCTTTCCCATGGTAAAACCCCCTCACGAACTATTGGAATCACTGCCACAGCACCTGTGTTTCTGTGGCTTTCTTCGTTCTTTCTATAAAGAAGTATTCGATACGCAGGGAAAAAATCCTGTCAAATTCCCAAATAATTTTTTGAAGATTCACGTTCTGCCTGCAAATCCCGTTTCCCTTTTAGTCATCGAACGGACATTCCCTTTTGTCAAAATATTTGTGGATGATTTCAACAGCGCAGTAGTCACCGCACATCGAGCAGGCCTTCTCGTCTTCAGGATTGCGTGCACCGCGCTTCTGGCGGGCCAGCTCCGGATCGATGGCGAGGTCCATCTGCGCTTTCCAGTCGAGCTGTTTGCGCGCCTCCGCCATCTTGCGGTCCCATTCACGCACGCCCGGCACATTCTTGACGAGGTCGGCTGCATGTGCCGCGATGCGCGCCGTGATGACGCCCGTATGCACGTCCTCGATCGTCGGCAGCGCAAGGTGCTCAGCAGGCGTCACATAGCAGAGGAAGTCCGCGCCCGACGCGGCCGCGAGCGTGCCGCCGATGGCCGACGTGATATGATCGTAGCCTGGCGCGATATCCGTCACAAGCGGGCCGAGCACATAAAATGGCGCATTGCGGCAGAGGCGCTTCTCGAGTTGCATATTCGCCTTGATCTGGTCGAACGGTACATGACCCGGCCCCTCGACCATGACCTGCACGCCGCGCCGCCAGGCACGGTCGACGAGGCTGCCGAGCGTAATGAGCTCCGTCAGCTGTGCGCGGTCGGTCGCATCGGACGTGCAGCCCGGCCGCATGCCGTCGCCGAGGCTGATCGTCACGTCGTATCGCTCGCAGATGTCGAGGATGTCGTCAAAATGCTCGTAAAGCGGATTCTCCTGCTCGTTGTGCAGCATCCAGCCCGCGATGAACGAGCCGCCGCGGCTCACGATGTCCATGACGCGGCCCTGTGCGCGCATCGCCTCGATGGCCGCGCGCGTCACGCCGCAATGGAGTGTCATGAAATCCGCACCGTCCTTTGCGTGCGCCTCAATCGTCTCGAGGATGTCATCATCCGTCATCTCGACAACGGCGCCATGCTCGCGGATCGATCGCACCGTTGCCTGATAGAGCGGCACCGTGCCGACCATAACCGGCGAATGCGCGATGATTTTCTGCCTTGATTCATCAATATGATTTCCCGTCGAGAGGTCCATGACGGCATCCGCGCCGCATTTCACCGCCTCGTCAAGCTTTTCGAGCTCCGGCGCAATTTCTGGGAATGTGCTCGACGTCCCGATATTCGCATTGATCTTCGTGCGCAGCCCCTCGCCGACGCCGCGCGGCTGGAAGTTTCCCTGCGCCAGATGGTTGACGTTCGCGCAGATGGCGATCGTGCCCTTTGCCACGCGCTCGCGCACCGTCTCGACAGCCACATGCTCCTCCTCAGCGACATGTCGCATCGCATCCGTGACCTTGCCCTCACGGGCCAGCTGCATCTGTGTTGCCATGAAAAAGACCTCCATTTTTTGGATCAGAACAAAACAAAAACGCCAGACGGTGGTACTCCGTCTGACGTCAAACGCGTGCCACTTCCCTACGCAGGTATTACCCCGACAGGTTCCAAGGGTCGGCCAGAACGGCCTCTCAGCAAATGCTCCCCTAGTGGAATTACTTTTTTATTGTTGCTTTTAGTTTATCAAATAACGATAAAAAATACAAGCCTTTTGCTGAAATGCAGTCGTTATGATATACTTTTAGAAAAGAACAACTTTGCAGGAAAGAAGGGATCAGCATGAAAGACTTCAGCCGTCGAAAATTTCTCGGGCTCTGCGGAAAATTCCTGCTTGGCCTCGGGCTTGGCAGCATTCTTCCTCCTTCCATCGTACGCGCAGCCGAAGGTTTCCCCGAACTGCACATCATAAAAGACGGCGATACGCCTGCTGCGCCTGACCATTTCCGCGCCATTGTTTTCTGCGATTCACAATGCGGCGAAACCTATGATGTCTGGGCGCATACGTTTGCTGCAGCATTTGACCGTCACGGCGTTCCCGATGTCTTCACCATCATCGGCGATCTCGTTGACTGCGGTGCCTCAGACTGGCATTGGAACAGCTGGCATGTCGCCATGGACAGCCGTGCGAGCTCGACTGTCTTCATCCCCGTCATGGGCAACCACGAATGCTACAGTACAGACTGGCTCAACTGTCTGCCTGACGGCTACCTCTCGCGCTTCGCCGTGCCTGCCAATGGCAGCGCCCGTTTTTCAGGATATTACTATTCGTTCGATTACGGCCCTGCACATATTCTTGTGCTCAATACACAGTGGGGTGAGCTCGACAACCTGATGCCAGGCATCCTGCCCGAGCAGATCGCATGGATGCAGACCGATATCGCAGCGCAAAAAAAGAAAGAGCAACATCCGTGGAACATTGTCCTCATGCATAAAGATATTCTCGCCTACGACGAACCGCAATCCGATGGACAGACGGCAGGATTCAGTGACGTCGGGCGCGCCCTCATGCAGCACTTCGATGCACTTGGCATCGACCTCGTACTGACCGGCCACATGCACGCCTACCGTAACCGCGGCCACATCAAAGCCTTCCATCCCGCCGTGACAGGCCCTGCCTACGTCATGTGCGGCCGTGCTGGCAACGAATACTACTACGTCCCGCCCGACAAATTCGACCGCGCCGCCGCGCCTGACGACCATCCCGAAAGCTATGTCACGCTCGATGTCACCGAGCACCAGCTGACGCTTCGCGGATGGCTGGCAGATGGCACGCAGCTCGACGAGCTCACGCTTCAAAAATGAACACAGATAAAAAGAGCGAAGCTGTTTCCACATAGCATCGCTCTTTTTGTCTGTGTCTTTTCTGCATCTCAATGGCAGAGAACTTCCACGATCTCGCCGAAGTGCAGGTACTGGCTGGCATCGCAGGGATTGCCGTTCGTAACAGCTTCCTGTGCCGCCTTGAGATTCTCATCCGCAATCTGGACGCGGCCGGCCTCGACTTCCTCGAGAACCTTCGCCCAGAGCGCCTTCTTCGACGTCTTCGTATCCTTGAACACTTCATTGTTGTAGAAGATGTTCATGGACTTTTCGGATTTCTCCTCGTCGCAGTTGAAGAAGACATACGCTTTCTTTGTCGTTGCTTTCGTTGCAGCCATACGCACCCGTTCCTTTCTTCCCTTGTCTGTACTCTGATATGATTTCTATAGGTTACCCTGTTATTATAAACTTTTGGACGAAAGCTGTCAAAGTTCGGCGATTTTCAAAGCGCGACAGTTTTTTTGAGCGCATCGAGACCGGCGAACGCGAAGGCGTGCACGGCTTGATGGAAGGTAGGGTCAGAAAAGATGCGGTGCGGCGTTTCCTCTTTGCGGATGGGAAAAAACTCCTTGAGGTTCATCAGCAAGATCGGCGCCATCGTGCTGAAGAGGCCGCTGTAGAGCACGGGGTCATCGGGCGTGCGGCCGAGGTATTCAGCGAAAATCTGCCGCAGCCACGGGAACTTCGTCGTGGCGAGATGGCGCAGGATGGGCAGGAATGCTTCGGAGTTGCTGAGCGCTTCGTGCATCCAGATCTGGATGGCGCGCGTATCGAGAGCGCTGCGGCCTCCGCGCTCGGCTGACCAGAGGATGAGATGAAAGAACGTTTCGAGCTTCTCGCGCGGCGTGCGGTCAGACTGCGCGATCTCCTGCAGCGCCGTCTCGCTGATGATGCGGTTGTGCAGGCGGTAGAGCATCTCCTCGTAAAGTCCCTCGCGGCTGCCGAAATGGTAGTTGACGGCCGCGAGATTCGTGCCCGCCATCTGGCAGATTTCCTTGCTCGTGACGGAGGCAAATCCTTTCTTCGCCGTGAGCTGCTCGGCGCAATCGAGCAGCTTCTCGCGCGTCGCGCGACCGTCTTCGCGCTGTTTTGTATCGGTTTTCATGAAAAATCCCTTCTTATGTGAATCTTGATAGGTCGCGACCCTCTCCGCCTCGCATTCGCTCGGCACCTCCCCAAATGGGGAGGCTTCAATTCGTTCTATGTCGGAACAGCCAGCCTGCCGCCGGAATCGTCACGGCGCCGATCAGGAACATCGGCAGGAAGTCCCAGCGCACCTCGAAGAGCGTCGCGCCTTCGAGATAGATGCGTCGCACAGCGTCGATGGCGAAACGCATCGGGTCGATGTACGTGAACGCCTGCAAGACCTGCGGCATGTTTGCGACCGGCGTCGCCATGCCCGAAAGCAGCGCCATCGGAATCATGAGCACGAGCACGTAGATCAGGACTTGCTGCATGTTTTCCGAAATCGCCGAAATCGAGAGGCCTAGCCCAGTCGAGCTGACCATAAAGAAGATCAGCGTCCAGACGATAGCCATGAGCGACCCCGCACACGGAATCTGGAACCAAAACCG
>OMZR01000156.1 GCA_900315575.1 uncultured Veillonellaceae bacterium | reverse complement strand
TAATTATACCAAACTGGTGTGACTCATGCTATTTATTTAGCCATGAATCTAGATTTTACAAGGCTTTGTGAGTGTTTTGCACCTGCGAAGTTTGAGTCATAACGTTGCAAAAAGATTGTGACCGTGTAGAGAAGCGAGCAGATGTGCATCGACAGATTTTGCCGAAAGAAACTTACCAACCCATTGTGCGCATGCTCACACAGCTGATTGATGCGCAAAAGAATGCTCCATATGCGCCTGCTGAGGAGAAAAGCGTGAAGTATCAGAATGCGAATAAGCATCCTATGGATGTGGAGGAACAGATCGAGGCGTTGCAGGAAATGAAAATGCATCTGGAAGGCGACACATCGAACTATAATCGCATCGCCAATGCCATCCGCAACTTGGTACAGGAATAAATCGAAGTATATATAGGGAGGAACTTTGGCGTACATTGGAGGTGACAGGATGCGACTGGTCATGCCGATCGGCTACGAGGATTTTGCCGAGGTGCGGCGGGATTATTATTACGTTGACAAGACAGGCTTCCTCTGCGATTTTTTGAAAGCGCACGCGAAAGTCACGCTCTTCACACGGCCGCGGCGGTTCGGCAAGACGCTGATGCTGTCGACGCTTCGGTATTTTCTTGACGTCGAGCACGCAGAGGAGCACCGCGCCCTCTTTGACGGCCTGCGGGTCGCGGGCGATGCCGAAACGATGGCGATGCAGGGCACGCGGCCAGTGCTGTTTCTCTCGCTGAAAGAGTGGAAGGGGAATACGTGGGAAGTCCTTCAAGTGTGTACGCGCCAGCGGCTTGGAGAACTTTTTAATGCGTATCGCTTTTTGCTGGACGATGATCTGAGTGAATGGGATCGACAGCAATATCAAATGGTTCTCGGCGGTACAGGCGCTTTCCCTGCGCTGGCGCACGCATTGACTTTATTGTTGCACCTCCTTGAGCAGCACTATGGGAAAAAGCCGGTGCTCCTGCTGGATGAATACGATGCGCCCATCCAGTCGGCCTGGGAGCATCAATATTATGACGATGCCATCGATTTTTTCCGCGAATTCCTTTCCTCCGCGCTGAAGACGAACCCTTCGCTCGACTTTGCCGTGCTGACGGGCGTGCTTCGCATCACGAAAGAAAACATTTTCTCGGCCCTCAACAATCTCGAAGTCGACAGCGTCTTCCGCCTCGGCCATCCAGAGGCCTTCGGCTTCACGGCAGCGGATGTGGAAAAGATCGCGCACGATTTCCACCGCGAGGACAAGCTGGAGGAGCTTCGGGATTGGTATGACGGCTATCGGTTTGCAGGGCAGGAAATCTACAACCCATGGTCGGTCGTGAATTATTTTTATCATGACTGCCGGCCGCGGGCGTACTGGGTCAATACGTCGGGAAATTCCATCCTCGGTGAGATGCTGCGCCGTGCAAAGCGTACGACGATGGACGAGCTTGCGACGCTCCTGCAAGGTGGCACCGTGACGTCTGACGTGGACGAAGGATTCATTTATGATGAAATCTATCGCAACGAAGATGCGCTTTACACGATGCTCGTCACGACAGGCTACCTGACGGTGGATCACAGCGAGGAAGACGAACTCGGCCTCAAGGCATTCCTTGTTCTCCCCAATCGCGAAATCCGTGCGCTTTTCCGCCGCGAAGTGTTGCGGCGCTATCGCAGCGACGATATGGATGTTTCGCTGGTCGATCTCATGCATGCGTTCGTCACAGGCGACATCGAGACCGTACGTGATGGGCTGGCGCAGTATCTTTTGGTGCTGACGAGCAGCTTTGACACGGCGAAAGGGCACGAATCGTTCTACCACGGCTTCACGCTCGGCATGACGGCGACGCTGCTGGACCGCTTCCGCATCCGATCGAACCACGAATCCGGCTACGGCCGCTACGACATCGCCGCCTTCCCGAAGCATGCGGGGGACGCCGGCATGGTCATCGAGTGCAAGGCAGAAGAGACGGCGGACGCACTCGAGACGAAAGCCGAAGAAGCACTCACACAGATCGAGGAAAAAGACTACCTCGCAGAATTCCGCGCACGCGGCATCACGGTGGTGCATCAATACGGCATCGCGTTCTGCGGGAAAAAGGTGCGCGTTGCGATCCGGGAACGCTGATTGCTATTTTTCAATGGGTATGATATGATGAAAGTAGCAGACGTTTGGAGGGAGAAAGCATGAATATTCTTAATGATATATTCAGAATCGGGGGGGGGGAAGAGCAGTTCTCTAACGGCTGATCCATCCACAGACGAAATCTCCCTCAAAACCGCATACCAGGCACGTCATCTTGGCCGTTTCTGTTCGTTTCCTTTGGAAAGGACGGAGGCGGCCGAGATGGCGTGCCTTTTTGTCGTGCCTGAAAATGAAGAAGGCAGGGATGCAGCATGACGAAGGAGGATCGATACATCCGAAGACGGCTCCGCCAGGCGCGACGGCAGGCGCGGGCGTTTTACCGCTGCCGCACGTACCCGATCGACAGGCACAAGATCGTTTTCTGCAACATCGAGGGCACGGTCGGCTATGGGTGCAATCCCAAGTACATCTGCGAAGAGCTGCGCCGCCGCAACGCCCTGCGCCGCGCGCGAGGCGAGCAGCCCTACGACCTCGTCTGGCTCGTCGATGACACCAGCCTGCCATTTCCTGACGATGTGCGCGTCGTCTCCAATACGCTCGCACATCGCGCCTATGAACTGTCGACGGCTGCCGTCTGGGTGGACAACAGCCGCAAGCAGCTCGAAGTCCGGAAGCGCCCCGGCCAGTTCTACGTGCAGACATGGCATGCCAGCCTGTCGCCGAAGCCCATCGGCCTGCAGCGCGGGGCATCGTTCTCCAAGATCGCGTATCTCGTGAGCAAGCATGATGCTGATATGACAGACCTCGTGCTGACGAATTCCCGCTGGATGGAAGACGTCGTGCTCCACGACGGCCTGCTCTATGATGGCGCCTATGTCCGAACGGGGGCGCCGCGCAATGACATCCTGGTAAACGATCGCACGGAATGTCGTCGCCGCCTGCGCCAGAACTATGGAATCCCAGACGGCACGCAGCTCTTGATGTATGCGCCGACATTCCGCAGCGGCAGCCAGGGCACGGTGCGCAGCATTGAGAAGAACAACAAGATGCCGGATTTCGAAGCCGTGTGTCAGGCGCTGCACGACGGGCTCGGGGGAACATGGAAAATCCTGCTCCGTCTCCATCCGCAGCTCACGGCACGCCATATCACAGGCGGCGTCACATCGGAAAACGTCATCGACGTGAGCAGCGAGGCCGACATGTTTGAAACCTTGGCTGCATGCGATGCCCTGCTGACGGACTATTCCGCGACGATGTTCGACGCAGCCTTCATGCGCGTGCCGGTATTCCTCTATGCATACGACCTGCAGGCCTACGTTGCCGAGCGCGGCCAGCTCCTGTGGCCGAACTTGGAAGGCATTCCGTTTCCTGTCGCGCAGACAGAAGCAGAACTCCAGGGCGCCATCCGGACATTCGACGCAGCAGCCTACGCGAAGACTTTGGCATCTTTTTTCCAGGACGTCGAACTGAAAGAAGATGGCCACTCCTCGAAACGTGTCGCAGATATTTTAGAACAAAAATTGACTACATGGAACTCTAGAAACGCATGAGAAAAACAGACGTGATTTCTGTCGTCGTTCCCGTCTACAATACGGCATCCTATCTCAGGCAATGTCTCGCGAGCATCGCCTCACAGACGTACCGTGATCTCGAGATCATCTGTATCGATGACGGTTCGACGGATGGCAGTGGAGAAATCTGCGATGCTTTTGCGGAGCAGGATGCGCGCTTCGTCGTGCGCCATCAGGCGAATGCAGGCGAATCTGCCGCACGGAATGCAGGCATGGCGCTTGCGCGGGGCGAGTATCTGGCCTTTGTTGATTGCGATGACTGGCTTGCACCGGAAATGTATGAGAAATTGTTGCACCATATGCAGCAGACGCAGGTAGATATCGTCGGATGCAGCTATGTGAAAGAATTCGAAGATGGCACATCGCGCCGAATAGAGAATGCGGCGCCGACCAAGGCGGGCATCTGGCAGCAGCACGATCTCCTGACCTATGTCTATCACCGCGATGCCTATCGTGGCGTCACGGGCTACATCTGGTGCAAGCTTTACCGCACAGCTGCCCTGCGGCGCCATGGCAGGTTGCCAGCCTTCCGTCGCGATCTTGTGCTCGGCGGAGACATCCTGTTCTTTGCACAGGCGGCGATGCGGGCAGAGACTTCGGCCTATCTCGACGAGGCGCTTTATCACTATCGCATCCGTCGGGATTCTGGCTATCATGAGCAGGACGAGCGGAAATGGTGGCAGATGGTCGTGACGTATGAACGCCTCTGCCGCTACTTACATTTTTGTGGTGTGTCAGAAGAAATTCTTCGCTGGGTGCGCCGCTTCCTCGCCTATCGCGCCGAAGTCGTTGCAAAGATGGCGCAGGCGAACGGGAACCTGGAAATCCGCAAGCGTGCGCAGGACGTCATGCGGCGCGAACGTGACATTTATTGCCAGATGAATGAAGATCATCCCGAGCGTATCGTGGAATATGAAGAAATCCTGCAATGGGGACAAGGGGAATAAGCATGAAATGGAAACATCCCGGACATGAATACGATCATGTCTATGAAAATATCTGCCGCAAGAAGCGCTATTACATCTTTGGCGCGGGAGACTACGGCCGCCACCTCCGGACCATCCTGGAAAAGGAGTTCGACCTCATCGCCTTCATCGACAATAGCGAGAAGAAGCAGGGAACCGTCATCGACGGCCTGTCCTGCATCCCGTTTTCCCAGGTCAAGAAGAACGAGGAGATCGGCATCATCATGTCCGTCTCACAGATGCAGCGCGGCGACATCATCGTCCAGCTCGAACAGGCGGGATGGAAGCGGAATGTCGACTTCTTCATCATCGAAGAATTTCTTTCCGTCTACTACGTCTACAAATGGCTCTTCACCCATAAGTGTGGGTGAAAAATTAGCATCAGCATCGCCTCAAGCCGCGTGATTCGTGGCTCGAGGACGATTCGGCAATGGTACGACAAT
>OMZR01000131.1 GCA_900315575.1 uncultured Veillonellaceae bacterium | reverse complement strand
CCTCGACGAGCTCCTGGACGCCTGTGTTCGGCGTGGAGTAGCCGAGCGCCTCGAAATTCTTCGCCGCGATGTCGGGGCGGCAGAGGAAGTCGATGAACTTGTGCGCGTTTTCCACATGCTGCGCGTTCTTCGGGATGACCCAGCCGTCCATCCAGAGGTTCGTGCCCTCTTTCGGCGCCGCGCAGAACGCGAGGTCGGGGTTCGCCTCCATGAGGTTGATGGCCTCGCCCGAGAAGATGACGCCGAGCGCCGCCTCACCGCCAGCGAGTTTGTCGCGGATGTCATCGACGCCGTAGGCCTGCACGAGCGGCTTCTGCGCGAGCAGCATGTCGCGCGCCTTCGTGAGCTCCGCCTCGTCCTTCGTATTCATCGACGCCCCCATCATGCGCAGCGGGATCATGATGGCGTCGCGCGCCGAATCCTGCATGAGGATGCTGTCTTTGTATTTCGGGTCGAAAAGAACCGCCCAGCTGTCGACGGGTTCGTCCACCATCTTCGTATTGTACATGATGCCGACCGTGCCCCAGCAGTACGGGATGCTGTAGCGGTTGCCGGGGTCATACGCTTCGGCCTGCTTCAGGTAGTCGCTGCCGATATACTCCTTCGCATTTGGCAGCTGCTCCCAGTCGAGCGGCTGCAGGAGATCATTCTGCTCCATCTTCTGGATTATATAGTCCGACGGGCAGATGAGGTCGTATGTCGTCGCGCCTTCCTTGACGCGCGGGTACATGCTCTCATTCGTATCGTAGGTGTCGAGGACGACATGGATGCCCGTTTCCTCCTCGAACTGCGTGAGGACGTCCTCGTCGAGGTAGTCGCCCCAGCTGTAGATGTAGAGCGTGTCCTCGCCGCCCGCTTCCTCATCGTCACTGCCCCAGCTGTCACAGCCGGCAGAAAAAACGGCGAGCGCGAACGCTGCGGCCAGCGCCAGCAGACGCAAAAAATGATGTTTTTTCATCCGCTCACACCTCCAGCCGTCCGCGCCGCTTCTTGAGCGCACGATAGTTGCCCAGGAGCAGCGCCACAAACGCGATGACGCCGACGAAGAACAGCGTCGAGAGCGCATACATCTCAGGATGGACGCCGAGCTTCAGCTGCGCATAGATCGCCGTCGTCAGCGTGTCGATGCCCGCGCCCTTCGTGAAATACGTCACGATGAAATCGTCGGCCGACATCGCGAACGACAGCAGAAACGCCGCGGCAATGCCCGGATAAAGCTCCGGCAGCAGCACCTTGCGGAACGCCTGCCACGGCGTCGCGCCGAGATCGACAGCCGCCTCATAGTAGACGCGGTCGAGCCCGAGCACTTGCGGCAGGATGCACAGAAGCGCATACGGCAGGCAGATGACGATATGCGCGAGGAGGATCGTATCGTACCCGAGCCGCAGCCCGAGGCCGAGGAACAGCAGCATGAGCGAGATGCCGGTCACGATGTCCGCATTGAGCAGCGGCACATTCGAGAGGCCGCGCACCGTCATGCGCGTCCGATGCCCCATCGCCCGCAGCGCCAGCGCCGTCGCGAGACCCAGGAGCGTCGCGCAGAGCGCCGCCGTCAGGCCGATGGACAGCGTGTTGAGGAACGCCGCGAGCATATCCTCATCTTCGAGCAGGCTCGCATACCACTGCGTCGTGAAGCCCGTCCAGTGGCCGCGGTACCGGCTCGCATTGAACGACTGCGCAATCAGGACGAAAATCGGCGCATAAAGGAACAGCACGATCAGGCCAACATAGGCTTTCTTCCAGTTCGCCACTCACGCCGCCCCCTTTCCCCTGGCCGTCTTCTGGTCTTTCTGGTCGGAAAACGCTTCCAGAGCGATGTTCAAAAGAATGAACACCATCAGCACCATCGAGAGCGCACTGCCGAGCTGCCAGTCATAGGCTGCCGTGAACTCCTGTTCGATGATGTTGCCGACGAGCAGCACCTTGTTGCCACCGAGGAGCGCACTGATGACGAACGTCGTGAGCGCCGGGATGAAGACCATCGTCGAACCGCTCACGATGCCCGGCAGCGTCAGCGGCACGAGGATGCGCCGCAGCGTCTGCCACCAGCCCGCGCCGAGGTCGCGCGCCGCCTCGATGACGCTCTTGTCGATTTTCGACAGCGACACATAGAGCGGCAAGACCATGTACGGCAGGAAATTGTAAATCATGCCGATGACGATGGCACCCGGCGTATTGATCAGAGAGAGCGTAGGCAGCCCGAGCGCCGAGAGCGCGAGGTTGATGAGACCGTTCTTTTCGAGAATCGTCTGCCACGCCATCGTCGTCAGCAGCGAATTCATCCAGAGCGGCAGCAGGAACAGCACGAAAATCAGCACCATCTTGCCCTTTTTCATCGACGTCAGGATCATGCAGAGCGGGTACGCGAGGATCAGGCAGAGCACCGTCGAAACGAGCGCGAGCTCCACCGACAGGCCGAGCGCCGCCATGTACTCCCACGAAAAGACTTCGCCGAGGTTCGCGAGCGTGAATGCCCCCGCCTCGTCCGTCAGGCCGTGGTACAGCACGAAGAACAGCGGCAGCACGACGAAAATCGCCGCCCAGAGCGAAAATGGCGCGAGCAACAGGCGGCCGAGCCGCTTCGACTCAAACATCTTTTGCCGCCTCCTCGTCTTCGGACGCCGGCTTCGCCATGATCTGGATGTTCGACGGCGCGAGCTGCAGGCCGACCTCGCGGCCCGCCTCATGGCCCGTGATCGTCTGCACGAGCCACTCGAAGCCCGCCGCCTCGATCGTGATGTCATAGACCGTGCCCTTGAACACGACCGACTTGATGACGCCCTGATACTGGCCGTCCTCCGGCGCCGTGATCTGGATGTCCTCCGGGCGGATCTGGACATCGACCGGGACATGTTCGCCAAAGCCCGTATTGATGCACGGGATGTCCTTGCCGAGGAGGTGGACGAGCTTGTCGCGCACCATGATGCCGTCAATGATGTTGCTGTCGCCGATGAAGTCCGCCACGAACGCATTCTCGGGCTCGTTGTAGACGCTTTCCGGCGTCCCGATCTGCTGGATCCAGCCCTGATTCATGACGACGACCGTGTCCGACATCGAGAGCGCTTCCTCCTGGTCATGCGTCACGAAGACGAACGTGATGCCGAGTTCCCGCTTGATCTTGACGAGTTCCCGCTGCATCTGCTGGCGCAGCTTGAGGTCGAGCGCCGAAAGCGGCTCGTCTAAAAGCAGCACCTTCGGCTCGTTGACGACGGCGCGCGCAATCGCGATGCGCTGCTGCTGCCCGCCCGACATCGCCGTCACATCGGCATGCTCGTACCCGTCGAGGTTCACGAGCTTCAGCGCATAATGAATCTTGTCCTTGATGTAGTCGTTCGACTTCCCCTTGATGCGGAGACCGAACGCGATATTTTCTGCCACGTCCATATTCGAGAACAGCGAATACTTCTGGAACACCGTATTGACCTGCCGCTTCTCGGGCGGCAGCTTCGTGATGTCCGTGCCATCAAACAGGATGCGGCCACTGTCCGGCAGCTCGAAGCCCCCGATCAGCCGCAGCGTCGTCGTCTTTCCGCACCCCGAAGGCCCGAGAAGCGTCACGAACTCATTTTCATGAATGGTGAGGTCGAGATCCTCGATGATCTTCCTCCCGTCAAACGATTTGTTGATGCGCTCCAGGCGCAGCAGTTCTTTTTCCATCTTTCACTCTCCCTTGGATGATGCACAACTCCTGCCTCCCTCACCGAGGGAGGAGGACCGCGAAGCGGTGGTGGGTGTGTCGAAGGTACGCACAAACAAACAAGAAAAAAATTCGAGTCGAAGATATGCTGTACCTTCGATTCGAATTTTATACAAAGAGCCAATGCCTGCCTTCGACACACCCTCAGGCCCTTCGGGCCAGCTCCCTCGGAGAGGGAGCCAGAATTCCATATATTTATTTTATCATAGGAACGAACAGAAAACCAGATTTTGAAATCTTATTTTTTCGTATCTTTCCCGAACTCCTGCGCCTTGCGGTAATCGTAGACGACGCCGTACTGGAGCCAGCTGTCGATGGAGGCAATCAGGATGTTCATGATCGTATGGGCGCTCAGGGCGAATTTGCTGATTTCGCAGATCAGCAGCTTTTCCTGCGTCTTCACATGGCAGAACTCCACGCGGATCTCGTAGGGGCGGAACGTCAGCAGGTACTCGTTCTGCGTGCTCGATTCCTTCAGCAGCATATGCTGCATATCGCCCGGCTGCACCGGCACGAAGCCGAACTGCTGCACGCGCTCGATGAGCTGCGGCTCCGTCTCCTTGTGGAAATGCGCATTGACCTCGTCACGCTTCTTTTCAAGCTCGGAAAACACAGGAAAAATAATCATGCTAAGACTCCCTTAATTCATTCCCTACAGCCTCTCCCTCTGGGAGAGGTGGCACGCGAAGCGTGACGGAGAGGGTAGTTTGAGGCACATGCCTATCTTATTTATAAGGCCCTATCTCAGGCCGTCTTCTGCGCGTAGTCGATGACCTCGCCATGTTTCTCGTGCACGACGACTTCCCTCTCATACTCGAAGCACTCGTCCGCGATGTCCTTGTTGAGCCAAATCAGGCAGATGAGGTTCGGGATGATCATGAGGCCGTTCATCGTGTCGGAGAAGTTCCAGACGATTTCGAGCGTCGTCGTTGCGCCGACGAACGTGATCAGCGAGAACAGGACGCGGTAGCCCATGATGACAGGGCGCGCCTTGATGAGGTACTCGAGCGCCTTCTCGCCATAATACTCCCAGCCGAGGATCGTCGAGAACGCGAACAGCGCAATCGCGATGGACACGATGAGCTTGCCATACGCGCCGAATACCGTCGAGAACGCGAGAATCGTCAGCTGGACGCCAGAAACGAGCTTGCCGGTCTCAGGATCCACCGTGCCGAGCATACCCGACGATGCGATGACGAGGCCCGTCAGCATGCAGATAATCATCGTGTCAAAGAACGTGCCCGTCATGTTGACATAGCCTTGGCGGGACGCATGATCCGTGCGGGCAGCGGCTGCTGCAATCGGCGCGGAGCCGAGGCCAGCCTCATTCGAGAACACGCCGCGCGCAACGCCCCAGCGCATCGCCGTCAGCATGGAAGCCACGATGGAACCGCCGATACCGCCGGCAACCGACTCCGTCGAGAACGCCATGGCAAACATCTGCTCGACGCCTGCCGGCACGGCATCAAAATTCGCGACGATGACGATGACGGAGGCCACGAGGTAGAACACGGCCATCGTCGGCACGATGATGCTCGACACGAGGCCGATGCGGCGGATGCCGCGGACGAGGACGCTGAGGGCCAGCACCATGATGACGGCGCCGACCGCCCACGTCGGAATGCCATAGCTCGAATTCAGCGCTGCCGAAATCGAGTTGGCCTGTGTCATATTGCCGATGCCAAACGAAGCGAGCACGGCGAACAGGGAGAACAACACGGCCAGCAGGCGGCCGAAGCCGTTGTTGATGCCGTTCTTCATGGCGTACATCGGGCCGCCGGCCATCTCACCGACGCTGTTCGTCTCACGATACTTGACAGCGAGCACAGACTCGCCGTATTTCGTCGACAAGCCGAACGCCGCCGCAATCCACATCCAGACGAGCGCGCCCGGGCCGCCGAGCACCATGGCCGTCGCGACACCGACGATATTGCCCGTGCCGATCGTCGCCGACAGCGCCGTCATCAGAGACTGGAACGGAGAGATGTCGCCCGCGTGTTTGTCGCGCTTCGAGAACACCATCTTGATCGCATAGCCGAGGTTGCGCCACGGCAGAAACTTCAATCGGATCGTCAGGAAGATGCCCGTGCCGACGAGCAGCGCCAGCATCACGGGGCCCCAGACGAAATTATTGACCGCAGCCAAGAGCGCCGATACATCCATGAAAATTCCTCCCCACAGTTTATCTGTCCAAAAAGAAACAGCGCTGCCCCCCGGCCATCCGCGGCCGACGCAAAAGCAACGCTGCTTTACAGTTTATTTTAGACATGCAGGATGAGTTTGTCAACCCCTTGTGGACATGTATACACACATCAGCAAGGTACAGGCTCCTTCGTCGCATCGCCCGCATCGACGACGCGGTTCTTGCCGAGGTTCTTCGCGCGGTAGAGCCGTGCATCCGCGAGGCGGTAGAGATCCCACGTACTTTCCGCCGCATCTTTTTCCGCATTCGCGACGCCCATGCTGATGCTGACAGCGCGCCCGTGGATGGAACGGTCGTCGACAATCGACTGCCGGATATCCGACAGCAGCTCCAGGAACGCCGGATACGCCATGACGCCCTCATCGAGGATCACGAATTCGTCGCCGCCCATGCGGATGAGGTACAGCCCCTGCGTCCGGTGCAGCTTCCGCTGGATGAGGTCGCAGACGAGCTGCAGCACGAGGTCGCCCGTCTCGTGTCCGAAATCCGTGTTGTACTGCTTGAAATTGTCGATGTCGAAGAACGCGAGCGACAGGCCGCCATGCCCTTTGGCCGAATGGAACATCTCCGTGCTGTACGACACGTAGAAATAACGATTGTACGCGTTGACGAGGCTGTCGTAGAACACCATGCGGTGGATGAGCGGCTCGGCCTGCTTCAGCATGTGGCTCATGTCCTCGAAGATCAGGCCTTTCTTCGTCAGCTGCCGCCGGTGGCGCTCGACGGCGTCATGCATCTCCATGAGCTCCTGCCGCACTGCGCGCACTTTTTCGCCCTTCACGAGGGCGGTTGCATGCTCGCAGCGCAGTTCCGAACCATCTTCGAGTTGAACGAGGGGAAAGCCTCGGTCGAGCTTGATGACGGTGCCCCTCATACCGCAGCCTAGCGCATTCGCTCGCGGGCGAAATAGAAAGCAGCCATGAGTGCCGCTCCGGCAAGGATTAGGAAAAACCCGAGCCCGAAGTTGCTCAAGTTCAGCGTGTCAGGATGCTCGACGCCGCGTGCCGTCACGCCGACATTTGTTGCATGAACATCGATGAGACCTTCGTGTTCAGGGCATGCCTGGTTGAAGTTGCCGCGAATTTGAAGTGTCGTGCCTGTGACCCCATAGCGTCCGAAATGGTCGATTTGCTCTGCTTGCTCGACAGTCATGTAAACCGAAATATTGGCATCGCTGCCATCTGCCATCGATTCGATTGTTACC